>NZ_JBSGJR010000055.1:0-20509 GCF_053605645.1 Micromonospora sp. NPDC003776 | reverse complement strand
ACCGAGCTGGCCGGCCGTACGCCGGGGGCCCCGCTGCGCACCGAGGAGGTCGGCGACCGGCTCGCCGGGTACGCCGTAGCCTGACCCGGGCCCGTAGGCGGCCCGGGCACGGGCCGCCGGACCCGTGTCCCGGGGACCGCACCGCCGGCCGGCCGCAGCGCCATCCGGTGGGTCTCGATGTGTCGGGGCGGAGCTATCCGCTGAACGACCGTTCGGGGTAAGTTTCTGGCACCAGTGACGTCGGCGTGCGATCCCGCATGCCGTGGGACCCGCAGGGAGGTCAGCGCGATGAGCGGTGGTGACAAGCTCGATTTCGAGATCCGTCCGAATCCCGCGCCGGTATCCGCCGCCGACCGGGCCGCCCTGCTGGCGAACCCCGGGTTCGGTCGGGTGTTCACCGACCACATGGTGACGATCCGGTACGCCGAGGGCAAGGGCTGGTACGACGCCCGGGTGGAGGCCCGCGCGCCGATCCCGATGGACCCGGCGGCCGCCGTCCTGCACTACGCGCAGGAGATCTTCGAGGGGCTGAAGGCGTACCGGACCGGGGACGGGGCGGTCACCATGTTCCGTCCGGAGGCGAACGCGGCCCGCTTCGTCGCCTCGGCCAAGCGGCTGGCCATGCCCGAGCTGCCGCCGGAGACGTTCGTCGAGTCGCTCCGCCGGCTGGTCGAGATCGACCAGGACTGGATCCCGGAGCACGAGGACGCCAGCCTCTACCTGCGGCCGTTCATGTTCGCCAGCGAGGTCTTCCTCGGCGTCCGCCCGGCCAACGAGTACCTCTACTGCGTGATCGCGTCCCCGGCCGGCGCTTACTTCGCCGGCGGGGTCAAGCCGGTGACGGTCTGGGTCTCCCCGGACTACACCCGGGCCGCGCCGGGCGGCACCGGCGCGGCGAAGTGCGGCGGCAACTACGCCGCCTCGCTGGCCGCGCAGGCGGAGGCGATCGAGGCCGGCTGCGACCAGGTGGTCTTCCTGGACGCCGTGGAGCGGCGCTTCGTCGACGAGCTGGGCGGCATGAACGTCTTCTTCGTCTACGACGACAACACGCTGGTCACCCCGCCGTTGACCGGCACCATCCTGCCCGGCATCACCCGGGACGCCATCCTCACCCTGGCCGCCGAGGCCGGGCACCGGGTGGAGGAGCGGCCGGTCAGCTTCGCCGACTGGCAGGCGGACGCGGCCAGCGGCCGGCTCCGCGAGGTGTTCGCCTGCGGCACCGCCGCGGTGATCACGCCGATCGGTGGGGTCCGCTTCCCCGACGGGGAGTTCCTGATCGGTGGCGGTGAGCCGGGCCGGTCCACCATGGCACTGCGGCAGCAGCTGGTGGACATCCAGCGCGGCCGGGCCGAGGACCGGCACGGCTGGGTGCAGCGGGTGCTCTGACCTGCCGGAACGCACCCGTCGTCCGGGTTGCACAACTGATTGTCCGATAACCGACACCGCCTCCGGCGGTGTCGGTTGTTTTTCCTGGTAGAAGCCCCCGTCGCGGTGCGTGATGGATGATTGTCGCCGGACATTCATCGAGGCATCTATCCCCGTTGATCGATCTCGCCTACCTTGCAGCGCAGAAGTTGCGTCTGTGGGGGAGGCAGCATGTCGAGTCCGCTCGGCCGTCGCACCATCCGATCGAGGGTCTGGGCCGGGGCCCGGCTGCGGTTCACCGCGACCCTCGCCGCACTCGTCATGCTGCTGGCCTTCGGGTTCCGCGCCGACCTGCCGGACCTCGTCCCGGCCTCGGTCAACTGCGACTCGGTCGGCTACGCGTACGACGCCGCGGGACAGCTTGCCGGCGTGCGCGACCAGGCCGGCCGGACGGCCCGGTACGGGTACGACCCGACCGGCAACATCACCTCGGTCACCAACGACGGCAGCCCGGCGCTCGCCCTGCTGTCGGTGGTGCCCACCCGGGCGGCCGTCGGCGCCGAGGTGACCCTCCAGGGCGGCTGCTTCTCCGACGTGCCGGCGGAGAACACCGTCGAGTTCAACGGCGTGCCCGCCCCGGTCACCGCCGCCGACGGGCACCGCCTGGTCACCCGGGTGCCCGCCGGCGCGACCACCGGCCTGATCACCGTCCACGTCGGCGGGGTCACCGCGACCAGCCCGCAGTCCTTCGTGGTGGCAGGCCCGGACGAGTCGGCGCCGACGATCACCGGGGTCTCGCCGAACGTCGTCGCGCCGGGCGGCACGGTCACCGTCACCGGCACCGGGTTCGCCCCCGTCACCGCGGACAACGCCGTCACGCTGAACCGCACCCGCGCCGCCACCTCCGCGGTCGCCGCCGGCAACCTCACCGTCCAGGTGCCGGCCGGGGCGGCCTCCGGCCGGATCGGCGTACGGACCCGGTACGGCAGCGGCGACAGCGCGGCCGACGTCTTCGTTCCGCCCGCCCCGTACACGGTCGCCGACGTGGTGCACACCTCCCGGGTCGCGCTCGGCCAGGCGAAGTCGGTCGCCATCCCCAGCGCCGGCGACGTCGCCCTGGTCGTCTTCGACCTGGCCGAGGGGCAGCAGGCGAGCGTGCAACTGGCCGACGGCACCTTCGGCTCCTGCGGCATCTCCACCGCCAAGGTCCTCGACCCGTTCGGCCGGACCGCGGCGTCCTCCGGATGCGTGGGCGCCACCGGCTTCATCGACACCGTCAAGGCCCGCACCGCCGGCACGTACACCCTGCTGCTGGCCGCGGCGGGCAGCGCCACCGGCTCGGTCACCGCGACCGTCCGCGAGGTCCCGGCGGATGCCGCGGCGGCCACCACCCCCGGCGGCGACCCGGTCACCGTCACCACCACCGTGGCCGGCCAGAACGCGGCGGTCAGCTTCCCGGGCAGCACCGGCCAGCGGGTCTCGGTGAAGCTCAGCGGCGGCACCTACGGCACCTACAACGCGGCCGTGTCGCTGCGCCGGCCCGGCGGCGGCACCGTGGTCGCCAACGGCTCCTGCGGCACCGGCTGCTTCCTCGACACCACGGTGCTGCCGGTCGACGGCACGTACACCCTCTTCGTCGACCCGCAGTCCACCACCACCGGCGCGATCACCGTGCAGGTGTACGACGTGCCGGCCGACGCGACCGCCACCGCCACGGCCGGCGGGGACAAGGTCACCGCCACCACCACGGTGCCGGGCCAGAACAGCCTCATCTCCTTCGCCGGCACGGCCGGGCAGCGGGTGCTGGTGCAGCTGACCGACGGCAGCTACGGCACGTACAACGCCTCGGCGGTGATCCGGAAGCCGGACGGCACCAACCTGACCGGGAGCGCCTACTGCGGCAGCTCCTGCCTCTTCGACACCACCGTGCTGCCGGTCGACGGGACGTACACCATCCTGGTCAACCCGGACACCAGCTACGTCGGCTCCGTCAGCGCCCGGGTGTACGACGTGCCGGCGGACGCCACCGCGAGCACCACCCCCGGCTCCAGCGCGGTCACCGTGGCCACCACGGTCGGCCAGGGCGCGGTCATCTCCTTCCCGGGCACCGCCGGGCAGCGGGTCTCGGTGCAGCTGACCGGCGGGACGTACGGCACGTACAACGCGTCGGCGGTGATCCGGAAGCCGGACGGCACCAACCTGACCGGCAGCGCGTACTGCGGCAGCTCGTGCTTCTTCGACGCCATGGTGCTCCCGGTCGACGGCACCTACACCCTCTACCTCAACCCGGACGGGGTGACCGTCGGCCAGGTCGCCGCGCAGGTCTACGTGGTGCCCCCGGACGCCGCGGCGACCGCCACCCCCGGCGGACCGGCCGTCACCCTGGGCACCACCGCGCCGGGACAGAACGCCGCCGTCTCGTTCAGCGGCACCGCCGGGCAGCGGATCTCGGTGCAGATGAGCGGGGGCACCTTCGGCACGTACAACGCGTCGGCGGTGATCCGGAAGCCGGACGGCACCAACCTGACCGGCAGCAACTACTGCGGCTCCGCGTGCTTCTTCGACGCCGTGGTGCTGCCGGTCGACGGCACGTACACGATCTCCCTGAACCCGGACGCCACCGTGGTCGGCGAGGTCACCACGCAGGTGTACGACGTGCCGGCGGACGCCGCGGCCAGCACCACGCCGGGCGGCGCCCAGGTCACCGTCACCACCACCGTGCCCGGCCAGAACGCGGTGGTCTCCTTCGCGGGCACCGCCGGCCAGTCGGTCTCGGTCACCCTGGCCAACGGCAGCTTCGGCACCTACAACGCCTCCGCGACGCTGCGGGCGCCGGACGGCGCCACCATCGTCAGCGAGAGCTACTGCGGCACGGGCTGCTCGTTCAACGCGGTCGTGCTGCCGGTCACCGGCACGTACACGGTCCTGGTGAACCCCAGCGGCACGCTCCTCGGCTCGATCACCGGCCGGGTCTACGACGTGCCGAACGACGCGGTCGCCAACACCACGCCCGGCGGCGCGGCGGTCACGGTCACCACCACGGTGCCGGGGCAGAACGGCGTGGTGTCCTTCCCGGCGACCGCCGGGCAGCGGGTGGCGGTGCAGCTCTCCGCCGGCACCTACGGCAGCAGCGAGGCGACCGTGACCCTGCGGAAGCCGGACGGCGCCACGATCCTGACCAACACCTCGTGCGGCACCGCCTGCTTCCTGGACGCGACCGTGCTGCCGGTCGACGGCACGTACACCGTGCTGGTCGACCCGAAGGGCACCGCGGTCGGCGCGATCACCGTCAAGGTGCACGCGGTACCGGCGGACGCCACCGCGAGCACCACGCCGGGCGGTGCGGCGGTCACCGTGACCACCACCGTGCCGGGGCAGAACGCGGTGGTGTCGCTGCCGGGGACGGCCGGGCAGCGGGTCGCGGTGCAGCTCTCCGCCGGCACGTTCGGCACCAATGAGGCCGTGGTGACGCTGCGGAAGCCGGACGGCACGGCGCTCGTGTCGAACGGCAACTGCGGCGCGTCCTGCTTCCTCGACACCACGGCGCTGCCGGCCGACGGCACCTACACGGTGCTGGTCGACCCGAAGGTCACCGCCGTCGGTGGCATCACCGTGAAGGTGTACGACGTGCCGGCCGACCGGACGGCCAGCACCACACCCAACGGGGCGGCGGTCACCCTGACCACCACGGTGCCCGGCCAGAACGGCGTGGTGTCGTTCCCCGGCACCGCCGGTCAGATCGTCACCGTCACCATGTCGGCGGGCTCGTACGCCGGCGGCAACGCGGCGGTCGTCCTGCGCGCCCCCGACGGCAGCACCGTCACCAGCACCTCGTCCTGCGCCACGAGCTGCTCGTTCAGCTCGGTGTCGCTGGCCGCCGCCGGGACGTACACGGTGCTGGTGGACCCGGTCGCGGCGGCGGTCGGCAGCCTCACCGTCCAGGTCCTCGACGTGCCGGTGGACGCCACGGTGAGCACCACCCCGGGCGGCGACCCGGTCACCCTCACCACCACCGTGCCGGGGCAGAACGGTGTGGTGTCCTTCCCCGGCACCGCCGGCCAGCGGATCCTCATCCAGGGCACCGGCGGCACCTACGGCACGTACAACGCGTCGGCGATCGTGCGGAAGCCGGACGGGTCCAACCTGACCGGCAGCACCTACTGCGGGGCGTCCTGCCTCTTCGACACCACGACGCTGCCGGCGACCGGCACTTACACCGTCTTCGTCGACCCGTCGGGCACCTACACCGGCTCGCTCACCGTCCGGGTGTACGACGTGCCCGCCGATGCCACCGCGAGCGCCACCCCGGGCGGCGGTGCGGTCACCCTGACCACCACCGTGCCCGGCCAGAACGCCGTGCTCTCCTTCCCCGGCACCGCCAACCAGCGGATCGTGGTGCAGGGCACCGGCGGCACCTACGGCACGTACAACGCGTCGGCGATCGTGCGGAAGCCGGACGGGTCGAACCTGACCGGCAGCACCTACTGCGGGGCGTCCTGCTTCTTCGACACCACGACGCTGCCGGTCACCGGCACCTACACCATCTTCCTCAACCCGGACGCGGTCGCGACCGGCTCGGTGACCCTGCGGGTCTACGACGTGCCGGCGGACGCCACGGCGACCGCGAGCATCGGCGGGGACGCGGTGGCCCTGGGCACCACGGCACCGGGGCAGAACGCCACGCTGACCTTCACCGGCACCGCCAACCAGCGCATCGTGGTGCAGGGCACCGGCGGGACGTACGGCACCTACAACGCCTCGCTGATCATCCGGAAGCCGGACGGGTCGAACCTGACCGGCAGCGGCTACTGCGGCGCGTCGTGCTTCTTCGACACCACGACGCTGCCGGTCAGCGGCACGTACACCATGTTCCTGAACCCGGACGGGATGTACACCGGGTCGGTCAACCTGCGGATCTACGACGTGCCGGCGGACGCCACGGCGACCGCGAGCGTCGGCGGCGACGCGGTGGCCCTGGGCACCACCGCGCCCGGGCAGAACGCCACCCTCTCCTTCGCCGGCACGGCCGGGCAGCGGATCGTGGTGCAGGGGACCGGCGGCACGTACGGCACGTACAACGCGTCGGCGATCGTGCGGAAGCCGGACGGGTCGAACCTGACCGGCAGCGCCTACTGCGGGGCGTCCTGCTTCTTCGACACCACGACGCTGCCGGTCAGCGGCACGTACACCATGTTCCTGAACCCGGACGGGATGTACACCGGGTCGGTCAACCTGCGGATCTACGACGTGCCGGCCGACGCCACGGCCAGCGCGAGCGTCGGCGGCGCCCCGGCCACCCTCACCACCACCGGTCCGGGCCAGAACGCCACGCTCTCCTTCACGGGCACGGCCGGGCAGCGGATCTCCGTGGTGGGCAGCGCCGGCACGTACGGCACCTACAACGCGTCGGCGATCGTGCGGAAGCCGGACGGGTCGAACCTGACCGGCAGCGCCTACTGCGGGGCGTCCTGCTTCTTCGACGTCACGACGCTGCCGGTCAGCGGCACGTACACGATCTTCCTGAACCCGGACGGGATGTACACCGGCGCGGTCACCCTCCAGGTGAACGACGTCCCCACGGACGCCACCGCGAGCGCCACCCCGGGCGGGGCGGCGGTCACCCTGACCACCACCATCCCCGGCCAGAACGCCGCGATGACCTTCGCCGGCACCGCCGGCCAGGTGGTCAGCGTGGTGATGAGCGCCGGCACCTACGGCACGTACAACGCCTCGGCGATCGTCCGCAAGCCGGACGGGACGAACCTCACCAGCAGCGCGTACTGCGGCTCGTCCTGCGCCTTCAACTCGCTCACCCTGCCCACCACCGGCACGTACACGGTCTTCGTCGACCCGTCGTCCACGATGGTCGGCAGCCTCACCGGCGAGGTCCGGCTGCCCGCCGGCCTCACCGCGAGCAGCCCGAAGACCGCCGCCGCCAGCGCGACGACCGACCCCGAGGCGAAGAGCGCGACGAGCCCGAAGAACGCCGACGTCACCGAGACCTGGACGCCGGACCGGTTCAACCTCTCCGGGGAGGACTGGGCGGCCCACCGCGGCGGCGCGTACGGCCACGTGCAGCCGGCGCTGCGCGCCGAGCCGGGGATCACCGGCCTCGCCGGGCAGGCGCTGCTGCTCAACGGCAAGCCGCTGCCGGGCGTCACGCTCTCGGTCGGCCGGCGCGCCACCCGTACGGACGCCAGCGGCCGGTTCCTGCTCACCGGGCTCACCGCCGGACACCACGTGCTGGTCATCGACGGCGCGACCGCGAGCAGCCCGGGCCGGGCCTTCGGCCGCTTCGAGACGGGGGTGGACCTCAAGGCCGGCGAGACGGTCGAGCTGTCGTACCCGATCTGGATGACCCGGCTCGACACGGCGCACGCCGTCCGCATCCCGTCGCCGACGAAGCAGCAGACGGTGATCACCACCCCGGCGATCCCCGGCTTCGAGGTGCGGCTGCCCAAGGGCAGCGTGATCCGCGACCGGGCCGGCAAGCGGGTCACCGAGCTCTCCATCACCGCGATCCCGGTGGACCAGCCGCCGTTCCCGCTGCCGGTCGGGGTCCGCACCCCGGTCTACTTCACCGTGCAGCCCGGCGGCTCGGTGATCCTGCCCGAGGGCGCGCAGATCATCTACCCGAACACCCAGGGCCTGGCGCCGGGCAGCCGGCTGGACTTCTGGGACTACGACCCGGGCCGGGTGCCGTGCACCAAGGCGCCGGTCAAGTCGTACCCGAAGAAGCCGACCAGGGCGGTGCAGGCGCCCGCGGTCTGCGCGGTGACCGGCGCGGAGGCCGGCTGGTACATCTACGGCCACGGCACGGTCAGCCGGGACGGCCGGCAGATCGTGCCCGACCCGGACGTGCGGGTCTGGGAGTTCACCGGCGCCATGTTCAACGGCAGCGGCAAGCGGCCGGCCGGCTCCGGCCCCGGCGAGGACGGCGACGACGGCGGCGACCCCGTCGACCTGGCCAGCGGGCTCTTCGTCGACCGGCACACCGACCTCGTGGTCAACGACGTGCTGCCGATCTCGATCACCCGCACCTACCGGCAGAACGACACCAACTCCCGCGAGTTCGGCATCGGCGCCAACTTCGAGTACGGCATCTTCATCTACTCCGAGCAGCAGTACGTCCAGGCCGACCTGGTGCTGCCGGACAGCGGCAAGGTCCACTTCGACCGGATCAGCCCCGGCACCGGCTGGACCGATGCCGTCTTCAAGGCGGTCAACACCACCGGGCCGTTCCGCGACTCGGTGATGAGCTGGAACGGCAACGGCTGGGACCTGGTCCGCACCGACGGGATGACCTACGTCTTCGGCGAGAACGCGCCGTTGCAGGCGATCCGGGACCGGCACGGCAACCAGATCACCCTGACCCGCTCCAGCGGCGGCCAGTCCGGTGACATCACCCAGATCACCTCGCCGAACGGGCGCTGGATCAAGCTCGCCTACACCAGCGGCCGGGTCACCCGGGCCGAGGACAACGCCGGCCGGGTCGTCCAGTACGGCTACGACAGCTCCGGCCGGCTCACCTCGGTCACCTCGCCCGGCGGCCGGACCACCAGCTACACCTACGACAGCGCGCACCGGATGACCACGGTCACCGACGCCCGCGGCCTCACCTACCTGACCAACGCGTACGACGCCAACGGGCGGGTGTCCGGCCAGACCATGCCGGGCGGGGTGACCTACGGCTTCGCGTACACCACCGACGCGGCCGGCAAGGTGGTGAAGACCACGGTCACCGAACCGGACGGCAGCCTCCGGGAGACCAGCTTCGACGGCGACCGGCGGGTGGTCGCGGAGACCACCGCGGCCGGCACCGCGCAGGCCCGCACCGCCACCACCACCCGGGACCCGGCCACCCACCTGCCCACCGCGCTGGTCGACCCGTACGGCCGGCGCACCACCGTCGGCTACGGGGCGAACGGCGACCTGAACGCGGTCACCACCCTCGCCGGCACCGCCGCCGCCCAGTCCGCCACGGTCACCTCCGGCGGCCCGTACCGGCAGCTCACCTCGGTCACCGACGACCAGGGCCGGACCACCCGGATGGAGTACGACGACGACGGCAACCTGGTGGCCGCCACCGACGCGGCCGGCCGGACCCGCCGGTACACCTACAACGGCGCCGGCCAGGTCACCTCGTCCACCGACCCGCTCGGCAACACCACCAGCTACACCTACGAGCAGGGCGACCTGGTCGCGGTGACCGACCCGCTCGGCCGGACCACCCGCAGCTTCGTCGACGCGGTCGGCCGGCCGGTGGCCGTGACCGACGCGCAGGGCGTGCTGGAGCAGGTCCGCTACGACCCGGACAACCAGATCGTCAACAGCACCGACGGCCTGGGCCGCAGCACCACCTTCGAGTACGACGGCAACGGCAACCTCACGAAGGTCACCGACCCGCGCGGCAACAGCACCACCGTCGCGTACGACAGCGCGGACCGGCCGGTCACCGTCACCGACCCGCTGGGCAAGCAGGCCCGGCAGTCGTACGACCTGCTCGGCCGGGTGGTCTCCGCCACCGACCGGCGGGGGAAGACCACCGTCACCGAGTACGACGCGCTCGGCCGGACCACCTTCATCGGGTACGGCGCCACGGCCGGCCCGACCTATGAGAGCACCAGGCGGTTCAGTTACGACACCCTGGACCGGCTCACCACCATCGACGACTCGGCCGGCGGCGTGATCAGCCTCGCCTGGAACGACCTCGATCAGGTGACCGGCGTGACCAGCCCGGCCGGCACCGTCGGCTACAGCTACGACGCGGCCGGCCGACGGGCCGGGATGACCGTGCCGGGGCAGCCCGACATCTCGTACGGCTACGACGCCACCGGGCTGGTCGAGCGGATCACCCAGGGCGCCACCACCGCCACCTGGCACCGGGACGCCGCCGGCCGCACCGACCGCGTCGAGCAGGCCGGCGTGGTCACCCGGTACGCGTACGACGCCGCGTCCCAGCTCACCGGGATGTCGTACGAGAGCGCCGGCGGGGTGCCGATCGGCAACCTCGGCTACCGGTACGACGCCGCCGGCCGGGTGGCGGACCTGACCGGCAGCCTCGCCCACGTCACCATCCCCAGCACCGGGCCGCCGGCCAGCTACGACGCCGCGAACCGGCTGACCGCGCGCGGCGACCGGACGTACACCTACGACGACGAGGGCAACCTCACCGGCGACGGGGTGCTCGGCTACACCTGGAACGCCCGGGGCGAACTGGCCGGGGTGACCGGGCCGGGCCTGGCCGCGACGTACGGCTACGACGCCGCCGGGCGGCTGGCCAGCCGTACCGCCGGCGGCACCACCACCGCGTTCCTCTACGACGGACCGAACCTGATCCGCGAGCAGGCCGGCGCCGCGGTCGCCGACCGGCTCACCGCCGGGCTCGACCAGACCCTGGTCCGCACCGACGGCGCCGGCGCCCGGGTGCCGATCACCGATGCGCTCGGCAGCGTGCTCGGCCTGGCCGACTCCACCGGCACGCTCACCACCCAGTACGCCTACGACCCCTTCGGCGCGGCCACCGCCAGCGGCGCGGCCAGCGGCAACACCCAGCAGTTCACCGGCCGCGAGCGCGACCCGGCCACCGGCCTGCAGTACCACCGGGCCCGCTGGTACAGCCCGGAGACGGGCCGCTTCCTCAGCCAGGACCCGGCCGGCTTCGGCGGCGGCAGCGCCAACCTCTACGGCTACGCCCTCAACGACCCGGTCAACCTCTCCGACCCCAACGGCGACTGCCCGATCTGCGTGGCGATCGTCATCGGGGCGCTGGTCGGCGGCGCCACCTCCGTCGGCATCGGCGCCGGCATCTCGGCGCTGACCGGGCGCAAGTACAGCTGGGGCGACGCCCTCACCGACTTCGCCATCGGCGCGGCGATCGGCGGCCTCACCGGTGGGGCCGGGGCGTGGTTGAAGGCCGGCAGCTCGGTGTGGAAGCTCGGCCAGTTCGAACGGGGCCTGGCCATCGAGGCGAAGCTCGGCGGCAACCTGCCCCGCAGCTTCCCGACCATCGACCGGTTCGCCAACGGCACCGCGACCAGCATCAAGAGCGTCGACCTGGGGGCCAAGACGTACCAGTCGGCGGCCAAGCTGACCAGCCGGCTGAAGGGCTACGTGGACAAGGCGGCCGGATTCGCCAAGAGCAACCCGGTGACCTGGGACGGCGTCACCATCCGGCCCGGCCAGGTCGCGGCGAGAGAGCTGGAGGTCGTGGTCCCGCGCGGGGCCACCGCGGCCCAACAGAACGCGCTCAACCAGATAGTCCAGTACGGCGCCCAGAAGGGCGTGACCGTCCGGATCATCGTGATGTAGGCAGCCCCGACGGGGGACGTCCCACGGGTACCCTGGGACGTCCCCCGGTCGACAGAGGACGCCCACCCATGACCAGAACCGCTGGACTCGACCTGCGCAGAGGTCGGTACGTCGCGCACTCCTCCTCGCTCACCACCGACGGCCTGTGGATCGCCAACGGCGTCTTCGACCTCCTCGACGCCGACGCCGCCGACCAGGAGCTGGGGGCGGCGGTGCGCCGCATGCTGGACGCCTCGCGCACCGCGGTCCCTACCCCGAACCTTCGGGGCGGGCCGTCCCCGTTCGCCCCGGTCCTGGCGGCGCTCGGCCTGCGCTCCTTCGCCACGTACGCCAAGGGCACCCGGCACGTCGACGTCGAGCAGGACGGAGACGACGTGCGGGTGACCCCGACCCGCAACGGCGGCGCGCGGGAGGGTTTCGTGGGCGACACCGACCAGGCTTCCCGGTTGACCGCCCCGGACGACGACGAGCTGGGCGCGGCGCTGCGCGCCGCGCTCGGCCGGTCCCGCGCCGGGGAGCCCACCACCGTGCTGGTCGGCGGCGAGGCCGGGGTGGGCAAGACCCGGCTGCTGGAGGAGTTCGGCGCGCTCGCCGGCGACCTCGGGGTCCGGGTGCTGGTCGGCCAGTGCCTGGAACTCGGCGAGGCCGGCCTGCCCTTCGCGCCGTTCGCCGCGGCGCTGCGCGAGGTGCTGCGCCGCGACGGCCCGGGCGTCTTCGCCGGGTACGAGCCGGAGTTCGCCCGTCTGCTGCCCGAGCTGGCCCGGGTGCCGGCCGGGACCGCCGCGCCCACCGGCCTGCCCGTCTCCGACACCCCGCGCGGCTACCTGTTCGACCTGGTCGCCGACCTGTTCGGGCGGATCGCCGAGGACCGGCCGCTGGTCCTGGTGATCGAGGACCTGCACTGGGCCGACCGGTCCACCCGGGATCTGATCGGCTTCCTGGTCCGGGCCGCCCGCGCCGCCCGCCTGCTGCTGGTCTGCACGTACCGCACCGACGAGCTGCACCGCGGCCACCCGTTGCGGCCGTTCCTCGCCGAGCTGGACCGGGCGCGCGGGGTGGACCGGGTGGAGCTGGGCCGGCTCGACCGGGACGGGACCGCCGCCATCCTCGCCGACCTGCTCGGCGCCGAACCCGCCCCGCGGGCCGTTGACGACGTGCACGGGCGTACCCAGGGCAACCCCTTCTTCATCGAGGAGCTGGCCGCCGCCGGCGACCCGGTGGGCTGCGCGGTGCTGCCCGAGACCCTGCGGGACCTGCTGCTGGCCCGGGTGGACCGGCTGCCCGAACCGGCCCAGCGGGTGCTGCGCATCGCCGCCGCCGGCGGCACCCGCTTCGCCCATCAGCTGCTCGCCGAGGTCGCCGGTCTGCCCGAGCCCGAGCTGGAGGACGCCCTGCGCGCGGCCGTCGCCGGCCAGCTCGTGGTGGCCGACCCGGACGGCGACTACGAGTTCCGGCACGCCCTGGTCCGCGAGGCGGTCCACGACGAGCTGCTCCCCGGTGAGCACGCCCGGCTGCATGCCCGGTACGCCGCCGCGATCGAGGCGCAGCCGCACCTGGTGGCCGCCGGTCGCGCGCCGGCCGAGATCGCCCACCACTGGTACGCCGCCCACGACCACCCGCGCGCCCTGCTGGCCGCCCGCGTCGCCGCCGGCGCCGCCGCCGACCGGTACGCGTACGCCGAGCAGAGCCGGCTGCTGGAACGGGTCCTGGAACTGTGGGAACTGGTGCCCGACGCCGCCGAGCGCCTCGGCATGGACCACCTGCGGGTGCTGGAGGAGACCCTCGCCGCGGCCACCACCGCCGGCGACTACAACCGGGCGCTCACCCTCACCCGGGCCGCACTGTCCGAGGTGGACACCGATGCCGAGCCGCTGCGCGCCGCCCGCCTGCTCGACCAGCGCGGCCGGCTGCTCGCCCTGCTCGGCAAGAGCGACGGCACCACCGAGATCCGCGAGGCGTACCGGCTGGCCGTCGGGGTGCCCGACGGCCCGGAGCGGGTCCGGCTGCTCGCCGACGTCGCCGCGCACCTGGCGAAGATCGACCCCGAGCAGGCCGCCTCGGTGGCCGCCGAGGCGATGGCCGCCGCCGAGGCGGTCGGCACGGACGTGGCCCTGCTGCCCACCCGGATCGCCCTGCTCTGCCGCACCGACAAGGCACCCGACCTGGGGCTGGCCGAGCTGCGCCGGGCGGAGGCCCTGGCCCGGGCCACCGGCAACGCGCCCGCGCTGGTCAGTGCCCTGGTGCACCTCTCCGACGTGCTCTACGAGCTGGGCCGGTACGCCGAGTCGGAGGAGGCGGCCGGCGCCGGGGTGAGCGAGGCGCGCCGGTTCGGGATCAGCCGCTCCACCGGGGCGTACCTGCTCTCCAACCGGGCCGAGGCGCTGATCGCGCTGGGCCGCTGGGACGAGGCGGATGCGGCCTGCGCGGAGGCCGCCCGGATCGACCCGCCGGGCGTGTCGGGGCTGCACTGGCTCCAGCTGCGCGCCGGGCTGCGGCTGGCCCGGGCGCACCCGGCCGCCGACGAGGTGGTCGGCCGGGCGCTGGCCTTCCTGGCCCGGCCGTACCTCTGGCCGAACCACCGGCTGCCGCTGCACGAGCTGCGCATCGAGGCCGCCCTCGCCGCCGACGACAAGCTGGCGGCGCTCGCGGCCAGCCGCGCCGCGCTGGCCGACGAGCGCCTCGTCCACCTGCCCCGGGAGGGCTGGCCGGTGCTCACCGCGGCCGCCCGGACCGCCGCGCTGACCGGCGACGCCGGGCTGGCCGACGAGGTGTCCGCCGTGGCCGCCGCGCTGCCCGTCCGCTACCCGGCCGAGCACGCGCACGCCGCCCAGGTCACCGCGATCCTGGCCGGCGTCGGCTCCGCCGGCGCTCACGACGGCCGGGTCGCGGCCGCAGGCGGTGCCGGGGTGACCGGCGCCGAGCGGAACGACGCGGTGCTGGCGGCCTGGCGGGCGGCGGTGGAGGCGTGGCGGACGGCCGGGCAGCCGTACCCGCTGGGGCGGGCGCTGCTCGGGCTGGCCGAGGCGGCCGCCACGACCGGGGAGCGGGACGCGGTCGCGGCGGCGGTCCGGGAGGCCGGCGAGATCGCCACCCGGCTCGGCGCCACCCCGCTGGGCGAGCAGGTCGCCACCCTGGCCCGCCGGGTCGGGCTGCGCGGCACCGGGCGTCCCGGGCCGGACCTGCTCACCAGCCGCGAGCAGGAGGTGCTGCGGCTGGTCGCCGAGGGGCACAGCAACAGCCGGATCGCCGAGCGGCTCTTCATCTCGCCGAAGACGGCCAGCGTGCACGTCTCCCGGATCATCGCGAAGCTGGACGTCAGCAACCGGGTGGAGGCGGCCGCGCTGGCCCACCGCCTCGGCCTGCTCGACCGGGATCCGGCGCCGGCCGGCCCGCCCGCTCAGCGGCGGGGCAGGTAGATCCGCCACCCCTCGACGGTGACCACCTCGAACGCGCCCCGGTCCGGGCCGATCCGGCCGTCGAGCCGAGCGGCCAGCGGCGACCCCGCGGGCGCGACCCAGGCCGCGCCGGGGTCGGCGTCCACCGCCCGCCGGTACCCGGGCAGCCGGTCGAAGCCGGCGTGCAACTCGTCGTCGACCACCGCGCAGGTCACGTTCTCGCCGGTGGCGAAGCTGAGCCGGTTGCAGGTCCAGTAGCCGCCGCGGGCGTGCCGTACCCCGAGCGCGCCGAGGGTGTCGACGAGCCCGCGGTGCCGGTCGGCCTCGGCGTGCACCGCCTGCACCCGCGCGAGCGCGGCCGCGGTGGCGACGGCCGCCGTACCGAGCATCGCGGCCAGCACCGCGGCCGCCGCCAGACCGACGAGCGGCGAGCGGAAACCCGGCGTCGGGTCGGCGAGGTGTCTCGGCGAGCGGAGGCCCCGCCGCGCGGCCTGCCACAGCGGCCAGAGCAGGGCCGGTGTGGCGATCGCCAGGCAGGACAGGTAGCGGGCGCTCTCGACCGGGGTCTGGCCGGCCGCGTTGCTCACCGTGTACGCCGCCAGCACCGCCACCGCCCCGCCGAGCAGCGCCAACCGCACCGCCGCGGACACCCGCCGCTCGTCCTCGCCGGCGACGCCGTCACCGGATCTTGGACATTCGCCGTTCGCGGCGGACGACAAATGTCCAAGATCCGCCGGGGTGGACGGCGGCGCGGCGGGGGAGGCCGGCGCGAGCGATGGGATGCGTGGGGGCGTGCGGCGGAGGGTGCGTACGGCGGCGGCCAGGCCGAGCAGCAGTAGGACCGGGAGGGCGGCCGCCCACCAGAGCTGCCAGCCGGCGCAGTGGCTCGGCGAGCAGAAGCCCATGCCCAGCGACGGCCCGAGCACCAGGCCGCCGTGCATCCGCTCCGCCCAGCTCGCCGGCGCCTCGCCGCCGCTGGCCCCGAGCACCGCGGTGAGCGGGTTGCGGCCGTGCCGGAGGCTGTCCAGCAGCATCGGCGCCGCGCCCAGCAGCAGCGCGCCGGCCAGCACGAGGCCCGCCCGCCCGGCCAGTTCCCGGCGCCGCCACACGGCCAGCACCACGCCGGTGCCGAGGACGAATGGCAGGATCAGCGGGTCGACCCAGAGCATCAGCCCCGACACCAGTCCCCAGGCCGCCCAGCGGGGCAGCCGCGCCCCCGTCCGGTCGGCGCAGAGCGCCACGGTGAGCAGGGCGAGCCCGACCCCGGCCGGGTTCAGCTCGGGGTAACCGCCCCCGGCGATGAGCTGGTTCTTGATCACCCGGTCGGCGCCGAGCGCGAGGAAGCCGACGACCAGCAGGGCGTACCAGGGGTCGCCGCCGAGCCGCCGGGTGAGCCGCCAGGACAGGGCGAGGAAGAGCGCGTACAGGGCCAGGGTGGGCAGCCGCAGGGCGAGCACCGACGGACCGGTGAGCGCGATCAGCGGCGCGGCCAGGTACGCCTCCAGCGTGCCCATGTACGCCTGGCCGTAGAACCAGACCGGGAAGTCCGCGCCCCGGGCGATGTGCAGGCCGGCCAGCCCCATCGTCGCCTCGTCGCTGTTGCTGGGCGGAGCGTCGGCGAGCAGCAGGGCCAGCCGGTAGCCGACCCCGGCCACCCCGACGAGCAGGGCGAGCAGCGCCGGCAGCCGGGGACGCCGGGGCGTACGCGGGCTGGTGGCCCGGCGTGGCTCCTGGCGTACCCCGGCAGTCATGCCTGCGATCATGGCATCCGGACGGTGGCCGGCGGCGCGTGACGCGGCATCCGGCCCCGCCCGACCACGGCCGGGCGGCGGGCCGGTGGGCCGGCCTCAGCCGGCGGCGACGACTCCCTCGCGGGCGGCGAGGGCCTGCTGGTAGAGCCGCCCGGCCCGGTACGAGGAGCGGACCAGCGGGCCGCTCATCACGCCGGCGAAGCCGATCTCCTCGGCCTCCTCGCGCAGCTCGACGAACTCCTCGGGCTTGACCCAGCGGGTGACCGGGTGGTGCCGGGGGGACGGGCGCAGGTACTGCGTGATGGTGATCAGCTCGCAGCCGGCCTCGTGCAGGTCGCGCAGCGCCTGGGAGACCTCGGCCCGCTCCTCGCCCATGCCGAGGATCAGGTTGCTCTTGGTGACCAGGCCGGCGGCGCGGGCCTGGCGGATCACGTCGAGCGAGCGCTCGTAGCGGAACGCCGGCCGGATCCGCTTGAAGATCCGCGGCACCGTCTCGACGTTGTGCGCGAGGACCTCGGGGCGCGAGCCGAAGACCTCGGCCAGCTGCTCCGGCACGGCGTTGAAGTCGGGGATCAGCAGCTCGACGCCGCAGCCGGACTGGAGGGCGTGGATCTGCCGGACCGTCTCGGCGTACAGCCAGGCGCCGCCGTCGGGCAGGTCGTCGCGGGCGACACCGGTGATGGTGGCGTAGCGCAGGCCCATCGCGGCGACCGACTCGGCGACCCGGCGGGGCTCGTCGGCGTCGAACTCGGCCGGCTTGCCGGTGTCGATCTGGCAGAAGTCGCAGCGCCGGGTGCACTGGTCGCCACCGATGAGGAAGGTGGCCTCCCGGTCCTCCCAGCACTCGTAGATGTTGGGGCAGCCGGCCTCCTGGCAGACGGTGTGCAGCCCCTCGCGCGAGACCAGCCCGCGCAGCTGGGTGTACTCCGGCCCCATCTTGGCCTTGACCTTGATCCATGGCGGCTTGCGCTCGATCGGCGTCTCGGCGTTGCGCGCCTCGATCCGCAGCATGCGCCGCCCCTCGGGGGCGACCGTCGCGGTGCGCGCTGCCTGCTCAGTCGTCGGCGCGGAGTGCTCGATCGTCACAAAACCGAGCCTACGCCCGACGGTGGCGGTCGATGAACGGCGGGCGACGGGCGTCACGCCCCAGACGTTGTGACACCGGACACCTGGACCGAAAAAAGGGCGTCACACGGAGCGGCGCGGGGTGCTAGCGTGCCCGACAAAGCTGCGACGGAGCCGAGTAGCGTGCCGATCCGCCAGCGCAGAGAGCCGCCGGTTGCTGGAAGGCGGTCTGGCGCCGGTGCGTGAAGACCCTCCCGAGCTGCGGGAAGAACGGCGCGTCCGCGCTCAGTAGAGCCCGCCCGGCTGGCCCCGGTGAACAGGCGACGAACGAGGCTCCCGGGAAACCGGGGGCGAAGGTGTGGTGGCACCGCGAGGTTCCCGCTCGCCCACACCTCCCTGGGGATCGCGTTGCGATTGATCAAGGAGGTAACCGCCGTGCAACGCATCCTTTCCACCCAGCTCAGCCACCAGGTCGGCGAATCCGTGCGGATCGCCGGCTGGGTGCACCGCCGCCGGCTGCTCAAGTCGGTGGCCTTCCTGATCGTGCGGGACGCCGCCGGCCTGGCCCAGGTGGTGGTCACCGACCCCGAGGTCCGCGCCGCCGTCGAGTCGCTGCCGGAGGAGACCGTCGTCGAGGTCGTCGGCACGGTGGTCGCGAACCCGACCGCCCCCGCCGGGGTCGAGGTCGTCGAGCCCGCGGTACGGCCGCTCGGGCCGCCCGCGGTGCCGCCGCCGTTCGACCTGTACCGGCCGGTGCTCACCGCCAGCCTGCCCACCCAGCTCGACCATGCCCCGACCGCGCTGCGGCACCCGACCCGGTCCGCCGCGCTGCGGATCTCGGCGGCGGCGGTGGCCGGCTTCCGGGCCGTGCTGGACGCCCGCGACTTCGTGGAGATCCACACCCCGAAGGTGGTCGCCTCGTCCACCGAGAGCGGGGCGAACGTGTTCGCGCTGGACTGGTTCGGGCGGCCCGCGTACCTGGCCCAGTCGCCGCAGTTCTACAAGCAGCTGATGGTCGGCGTCTTCGAGCGGGTGTACGAGGTGGGGCCGGTGTTCCGGGCCGAGCCGCACGACACCGTCCGGCACCTGGCCCAGTACACCTCGCTCGACGTCGAGCTGGGCTTCGTCGCCGACCACCGGGACGTGATGCGGGTGTTGCGCGATGTCCTGGCCGGCATGCTGGACGCGGTCACCGCCCGGGCGGGCGGCGCGCTCGCCACGCTCGGCGTCGAGGCGCCCGAGGTGCCGGCGGAGATCCCCGCCGTGCACTTCACCAAGGCGCTGAAGATCGCCGGGGCGCCGGCGGACGAGCCCGACCTGGCCCCGGCGCACGAGCGGGCGCTGGGCGAGTGGGCCCGCCGGGAGCACGGCTCCGACTTCCTCTTCGTCACCGGGTACCCGATGGCGAAGCGGCCCTTCTACACCCACCCGGACCCGGCCCGGCCGGCCCACTCCAACGGCTTCGACCTGCTGTTCCGGGGCATGGAGCTGGTCACCGGCGGGCAGCGGCTGCACCGGTACGAGGACTACCTGGCGGCCCTGGCCGCGCGGGGCGAGCCGGTCGAGCCGTACGCCGGCTACGTGGACGCGTTCCGGCACGGCATGCCGCCGCACGGCGGCTTCGCCATCGGCCTGGAACGCTTCGTCGCCCGGCTGACCGGGGCGGCCAACGTCCGCGAGGTCGCCGCCTTCCCGCGCGACCTGCACCGGCTCACGCCCTGACGCCACGGAAAAATCCGGGGGTGCGGGTAAACCTGCCCGCACCCCCGGCCCGTGTAACCGGCGAGGGAGAGGACACGCAGCCGATGCACGGGGATGACGAGCGGCAGTTCACCAGCTGGGTCGACGCGCGGGCACCCGCGTTGCGGCGTACCGCGTTCCTGATCTGCGGCGACTGGCACGCCGCCGACGACGCCGCGCAGACCACCCTGACCAAGCTCTACCTGGCCTGGCCCCGGCTGACCCGGCGGGACGAGATCGACGGGTACGCCTGGCGGGTGCTGGTCCGTTCCCTCACGGACGAGTGGCGCCGGCCCTGGCGACGCCGGGAGCACCCCGTCGACCTGGTGCCGGACCGGGCGGCGGCGGACGACCCCACCGCCCGGCTGGACCGGCAGCGGCTGGTGCTCGACGCGCTGGCCGCGCTGCCCGGGCGGCAACGCGCCGCGCTGGTGCTGCGGTTCTGGCAGGACCTGTCGATCGAACAGACCGCCGCCGCGCTGGGCTGCAGCGCCGGCGCGGTGAAGAGCCACACCGCCCGGGGCCTGCACACGCTGCGCGGGCGCCTCGGCGACGAATTCCTGGTCGAGTCGGAGGGAGTGTGAACGAGATGGAGGAGCGGGATCTCCGGACGCTGCTGTCCACCGCGCTGGGCGCCGAACCGCCGAGCCGGTTCGACACCGCCGGGGTCGTGGCGCGCGGCCGTCGCGCCCGGAGCCGCCGGCGGCTGGCCGCCTCCGGGGGCACCGTCGTGGCCGTGGCCGCGCTGACCCTGCCGCTGATCGCGACGGCTTCGCCACCGGGTACGCCGACGGCCACGCCGCCCTCACCGAGCCCGACCGCGTCACCGGCACCGAGCGCCACGCCCACGCCGTCACCGAGCACTACGCCGCGGCCGTCCGC
>NZ_JBSGJR010000054.1:0-20572 GCF_053605645.1 Micromonospora sp. NPDC003776 | reverse complement strand
CCACGGCAGCAGCTCTCGGTAGCAGCGCTGTGCGGCCGGGCGGTCGCCGAGCCGCGCCGCGACCTGCCCGCGCAGCGTCATCCAGTACAGCCAGAGGTAGTCGGGGCGAATCGGGGTCTGTGGCCGCCAGACCGCCCGGGCCGCCTCCCGGTCGCCGGAGGAGAGCAGCGCGTGGGCCAGCACGTCGTGCGTGTCGTCCGGCACGCGTGCATGCACCTGCCGGATCTCCTCGGCCAGCTCGTGCCCACGTCCGACGGTGCTCAGCACGGTGAACCGGCCCATCAGCCCCATCGCCGCCGCGTTGGGGCCACCGATGCGGCTCATCCGATCGCTGATCTCCGCGTACCGGCGGGCCGCCTCGTCGAGATCACCGGCGAAGAGAGCGCGCAGGCCGGTGAACCACCCCATGACGGCGACGATCAGGCCGAGTTGGCCGGTCGTGGCCTGCTTGATCGCCCGGTCGACGTGGTGGCGTGCCCGGTCGAAGTCGGCCTCGGTGAGCGCGGCCTGGTAGAGGATGTGGTGGGCTTCGCACTGGTACGCGGTGAGCCCCGCCGCCTCGGAAACCGCCAGCAGCTCCCGCCCGACCTCGGGCAGCTCGGCCCGGTGCGCGGGGGCGACGGTGACGAAGTAGCGGGCGTTGAGCGCGCGGCAGAGCACCGCCGGATCGTCCTGCTGGCGGGCCAGTGCGAGGGCTTCCCGGGTGACCTCGTCGGCGCGCCGCAGTTCGGCGCCCTCGATCTCGAAGGCGAGAGTGCTCAGCAGCTGGGACCGCAGCGCCACATGGTCGTCGCCGACCCGAGACAGCTCCTGCTCCAGCAGCCGGACCAGCGGCTCGTCGACGGCGCGGTCGGGCCGTATGGTCCAGGTCACCGGGGCGTCGAAGCAGGTCAGTGCGGAGTGGACGGCGTGTGGGTCGCCGCTCCCGCTGGCCAGCCGCACCGCCTCCGCGCGCGCGCCGCGGGCGTTCAGCACGTCACCGGCGAGTGCGCTCGCGCTGGCCAGATCGCAGAGCAGGTCGAGACGTACACGGGGGGAGACCGCCGGGGCGAGGTCGGCCGCGCGCAGCGCGCCGGCCCAGTACGCGGCAGCTTCCCGAGGGGCGCCGAGGTCACCGGCCCGGCGGGCGGCGGCGGCCACGTGCCCGATCGCGTCCTGCGCGGTGGCCGGGGTGAGGGCGGCGAGTGCGTGCCTCCCCAGCACCGCCACGTCGTCGACGCGCTGCTCTCGCAGCACAGTGAGGATCCGACTGTGCATCCGGGTGCGTCTCAGCAGCGGGACGCTGTGGTAGAGCGCGTCCCGCATCAGGGCGTGCGCGAACCGGATCCGCCCCGGCTCGGGCTCGACGAGCAGACCCGCGGTCACCCCGGCCTCCAAGGCGTCGAGAACCGGCTCCTCGGGGCCGCCGTCGATCGCGATCAGGATGTCGACCTCGGCGTCCGAGCCCAGGACGGCGGCGTGCCGCAGCACCATCTGGGTGGTGGCCGGCAGCCGTGCCAGCCGCCGGGCCAGCACGTGACCCAGCGCGGTGGGGATGCCGTCGAGCGCCGACCCGGGGCCTTCAGCCGCGATCAGCTTGGCCAGCTCGATCGTGAACAGCGGATTGCCCGCCGTACGTTCCCGCACGGTGCCCAGCAGTTCGGTGTCGGTGGTGTCGACCCCATGGCGACGCAGCAGTTCGGTGACGGCCGCGTCGTCGAGGCCGCCGAGGCCCAGCTCAACCGCCGGTATGCCGGTGAGCGCGGCCCGGGCCACCACGACGTCGTCGGTCACCTCGTCGGGGCGGAAAGTCGCCACCACCAGGACGGGTGCCTTCGCCAGGGCGGCCGCCAGGTGGCGCAGGATGCGCAGGGTCTCACCATCGGCCCGGTGGATGTCCTCGATCACGACGAGCAGCGGGCCTTGGCCAGCCAGCCGGGACAGGTAGGCACCCAGCGCCTGCCGTAGGTGGAACTCGTCGTACTGTCCGCGGGTGCCGGCAGGCGTTGCGGTGCCGGTGCCCAGGAGCAGCCGCAGGCCGCGGGCCTCCGGCTCGTCGAGTGGGAGCCGTCCGCGGGCGGCGGTGACCACCTCGTGCCACGCCCAGGCCGGCGGTGCGCCGTCCACCGGTGGGCAGGTGCCGATCGCCGTGGTCCAGCCGTCGCCGGCGAGGGACCCGGCAAGGTGCCGGGCCAGCGTGGACTTCCCGCCACCCGCTTCGGCGCCGACCCAGCAGATGCCGAGGCCGGCTGCGGTGGCGCGGTCCGCTGCCGACCGCATCCGGGCCAGCTCGGTGGCGCGGCCGAGCATCGGCGGCGCCACGGGCGGTCGATCGGGTACGACAGCCGGCGGATCGGCCTGCCCGGCCAAGGCCGAGAGCCGGGCGACCCGAAAGGCGGACGGCCCCAGACGAGGGTTCTGCCGAAGCAGATCCGTCTCCAGGCTCCGCACCTCGGGGCCGGGTTCGATGCCCAACTCTTCGCGCAGCGCGGCGCGCACCGATCGCAGCACGTCGAGGGCATCGGCCTGCCGTCCGAGGCTGTAGAGCGCGACCGCGAGCAACACCGCGGCCTGCTCCCGCAGCGGATGGTCCCGGACGTGTGGATCGAGGTCGAGGATCACCTCGTCTGCGCGGTCAAGGTCGAGCAGCAGCTTGGCGCGCTGTTCGACGGCGGTCAGTCGGAGCTGGCCCAGCCGTTCGCGCTCCCGGTCCGCCCACAGCTCTCCGGCGAATTCGGCGTACGGGGTGGCCGCGCCCCAACCGGCGAGGACCTCGTCCAGCCCGGCCAGCGCCGCCCGCGGCTGCGTGTCGATGACGCGCGTGGCCGTCCGCAGCGCCGATTCGAACCGCCAGGCGTCCACGTCGGGTGCCGCCAGTCGCAGGGCGTACCCCGGGGCCGCGGTGACAAGGATCCGGGCGAGACGGCGGGGCGGACGGTCCGGCTCCAGCGCCCGGCGCAGGTTCGACACGTACACCTGCAGGGCGGCCTGGGCCCGTGGCGGTGGGTCTCCCGACCAAAGGTCCTCGATGAGCCGGTCGACCGAAACTACATGACCGCCGGCGGCGACAAGCCTCGCCAGCACCGCGCGCTGTCGCGGTGCCCCGAGGTCGATCGGGGTGCCCTTCCGCATCGCCCACACGGGGCCGAGCACACCGACCGTCGTCACGCTGCAACCGTAGCGAGCCGAAGCCGCCGTGGAGATCCCTTATCCGACAGTTCCTTGATCAACCGTTCGAATCGAAGGAGCAGATCTTGGCCTGGTCGAGTCGGTCGACGACGGCCCGTCGGTTGGTGGTGTTCATCGTTCCTTGCAGCACGAGCGCCTGGTGTCCTCGCGCCGAGAACAGGGCGGTGAGTGCCTCGACGTGGGCGACCCGCCGGGTGAGGACGAGACAGTTGCGCCCACGGGTCAGTGCCGCGACGACGTCGTCGGCTATCTGAGCGTTGCGTGCCTCGTCGACGGCGAGTCTTCGGTGCACCTCGGGCGAGCGCGCCGGGCGCGTCCAGGTGCACGTCGCTGGGCTGGAATGTGGTCTCGTGGAGGAACAGCGTTCGTCGGGCCCGGCGTCGGAGTGCATCGTGGCCGCGAGGGTGCCTTGTGCCTCGTCGGTCAGGGTGTGGCGGACGGGTCCGAGTTGCCAGTCGACGAGTTGGCCGAGGCCGTCGCGTCGGGTGGGTGTGGCGGTGAGGCCGAGCCAGAACTGCGCGGCGATCCGTTTGACCGAGTGCTCGTATGCCGCGCCGCCGAGGTGGTGGCATTCGTCGACGACGACGTCCCCGTACCCCTGGGTCAGGGTGGTGACGTCGTCGTGCCGTGCGAGGGAGGGCAGCAGTGAGATGTCCACGGTGCCGCTGAGTTTGCGGCGGCCGCCGAGTTGACCGGGCTTGATTCCGACGCATATACGGCGAACAGCTCGTCCGGCCGCTCGTTCCTGCCGCCCTACCCACCCGGCCCCGCCCGTGCCCGAGGCCGATGCCGGCACTGCCTGTTCACGTTCCTTCGCCGGTGTTCGCCGCCTCCGTCAACAGCGCGAGCTCGACCGGCCGGCCGGGGGCGGCGGCCGGCGTGCGGAACGGCGGCCCACCGGGGATCTCCCGGTGGGCCGCCTGAGTCCCCGTCATGGGATCCGTGTGTGACGCAGGGTCAGTCGACGTCGGTGCCGGGCAGGGCTGCGCCCGGCACGTCCTGCGGCAGGTAGATCTTGGCGTCACCCGGGTAGGGCAGGTCCCAGTTGTGGGCGCCGTACCACGTGTACCGGTTCATCAGCTCCGGGTTCGCGTAGTCGGCCTGCGCCCACTTGCCGGTGAGGCGCTGCTTCGAGGCCCACTTGTCCCACGCCTCCGAGTAGGAGACGAAGCTCGCCGGGACGGGGCCCTGGAGGGCGGCCGCGTTGGCGCCGGTCGGCGTGTCGAGGCCGCACGCGGGCGCGGTCTTGATGTTCTCGGTCAGCGAGATGTTGTTGGCCTTCGCGGTGTACGGCGTGAGGTCGGCCTTGGGCGTGAAGGCGCTGTACATCGGGGTGGCCGCGGCGACCTTCTGGTTGAGCGGCTCCGCGCCCAGGATCTGCTCGATGGTGCGGACCATGTTGATCTGCGAGTAGTAGGTCGAGACCGTCTTGCCGTGGACGGCGTACGGGCTGATGACCTGGATCGGGGCCCGGTGGCCGTCGACGTGGTCAGGGCCGGCCTGGCTGTCGTCCTCGACCACGAAGATCGCGGAGTCCTTCCAGTACGGGCTGTGCGAGATCGTCTCGACGATCTTGCCGAGCGCGAGGTCGCCACCGGCGACGTTCGACCGCTGGGACACCGGACCACCGGTGTGGTCGTCGGAGAGCCACACCATGTTGAACTCGGCCGGACCGTTCTTCTGGAAGTCGTCCTTCCAGATCTGGTAGCGGTACAGGTCGGGGATCTGCATGTCGAACGGGGGTGCTGTCGGCACGGTGATGTTGTTGAGCGAGGGGATCGGCGAGCCGTAGTTGCCCTTGAGCGCGGGGCTGGTCAGCTGCGCCGGGTCGCCGCCCTGGTCGACGTTCTGCGCGGCGCAGTAGTACTGCTGCCAGGTCGAGCCGGCCGGCTTGCCGCTGGAGGAGTAGACGAACTCGCCGAAGTTCTTGGCGGTGTGGCCGGCGGCCATGACGGCGGTCCACAGGAAGCCCGAGCGCTGGTGGCCCAGCACGTCCTCCTGGGTGTCGTAGCTGCGGACGTACTCGCCGGCGCTGGACTCGGTGTACTCCGGGTTGTCACCCTGCATGATCCAGTTGTGACCCTCGGCGGAGTTGGTGCCGACGTCGTAGGTGTTGTCGTAGAGACCGAACTGCCGCGAGAGCGCGTGGATGTTGGGCGTGACCTGCTCGCCGAACTGGGCCAGCGACGGGTCGCCGTTGCCCTCGGGCATGTCGCCGTGAATCTGGTCGTAGGTGCGGTTCTCCTTGACCAGCATGAAGACGTGCTTGATGGGCGAGGGGTCGCCGATGCGCCGGGGCACGGGCAGGGGCGCCACGTTGCTGCCGCGGACGGCGCGCTTGACGTCGCTGTCCGCGCCACCCCAGCCGTTCTGCTTGAAGACCTGCGGGGTGTAGGTGTCCCTGATCTCGCTGTCGGAGGGGAGGGTGAAGCGGGTCAGCGAGGCGGTCGTGGCGTGGGTGCCGTGGCCGGTCGCCGGGTGGTGCCGAAGCCCTGGTTGTAGGTGATGGCCGGGCCCCGGGCGTCGATGCCGCGGCGGTTGGCCACGACGATCTGGTCGTCGACCGCGAAGACGTCCTCGGGGTAGTAGTCGGTCGGGACCAATCCGACGTAGCTGACCGGGTCGAGCGCGCTCTCGCCGAGCTTGTAGACGGCAATCGCGTTGACGCGGCCGAGGCTGACGAGCAGACGGCCGTTGTACACGGCGATCGCGTCGGGCTCGTACCCGACCTCCGAGCTCTGCCAGGGCTTGGTCTCGATCGTCTGGACGACCTTGTCCATGCTGGTGTCGACCACCGAGACGGTGTCGTCGTTGGTGTTGGCCACGTATAGCGCGCTGCCCTCGAGGTGCATGTCGGTCGGGTGGAGACCGACCTCGATCTGGCCGATGGGCGCCGCGGCGTTGGCCGTGTCGATGACGCTGAGGACACCGGTGGTCGAGGTGCCGAGCACCGGGTCCGCCGGGACGTTGGTGCCGTAGGACTTGATTGTGTCCTCACCCGGCTGGGCCAGGCGGCCGCCCTCGTCGCTGACGTAGAGCTTGAGGCCGACGAACTTCAGCTGACGCGGCGCGATGCCGACGGAGTAGGTCGCCTTGATGGTGCCGGCAACCGGGTCGATCGCGACGACGGTGTTCTGGCCGTTGACGGCGGCGTACAGCGTGCTGCCGTCGGGCGAGAACGTCATGCCGGCGGTGAGCGCCTGACGGGTGGGGCCGGTCAGGTCGGGGATGGTGATCTTGGTGCCGGCCGCCAGGGTGCCGTCGGCGTTGACCGGGAACCGGGTGATGCCGGTCGCGTTCGGCATGAAGAGGAACTTGCCGTCGGGGGAGTAGAGGGGGCTCTCCTGGCCGACGGTGTTGTCGGAGGGGCGCAGGTTGGCGCCTGAGGCGGTGCCCGCGCGGAAGATCAGCTGGTAGGTCTCCAGGTCGAAGATCTGCAGCGAGATCGACCGGTCGTTGGCGGTCGCGGCCAGGAAGCGGCCGTCGGGGCTGATCGTGGAGCCCATGAACTTGCCGTAGTTGGTCACGAGCCGCTCGCCGAGCGGCTTGATGATCTGGTTGGAGGAGATCTGCAGGCCGTCGGTGTACTCCTCGCCGACCAGGTTCTCCCCGAAACCCATGGTGGAACCGTAGGCAACACCACCCGTGACCGTGACCGCGAGGGCCACGCCGCCGGCCACGAGGCCGGTGGGCAACGAGCGCAGGAGGCGACGACGAGGCCGCTTCACGACGCGGTTGCGCCTTACATTCATCTGGTTTCCCTTCACTTTGTAGTTGCCAACAGGTCGACGACTCCGTCGAACTGCCACAGCGGGTTCGGTCGGTCACCCAGGGGGGTGGCGACCTGGAAGAACCCGTTGACCTCCTTCGGCCCGTCGCCGTCGGCGACGTACCGTCCGTCCGCGGTCACGTCGAGCTGGTAGATCGCGTTGCCGGTCGCGGTCGCACCAGGGAGGGTCCACGTCACGACGCAGCGCCAGTCGGCGCCCGGACCGTGGTCCTCGACGCGCTCCCCGGCCTTGTCGCACTTGGCCGTGGCGTGGAGCTGCTCCTCGGTGACCGCCCGCCGGTTGAGCTGCTCGGTCTGCAGGACGTACAGGTGCGAGAACGACGTCGCCAGCGAGGCCTCGAGCTTGGGCCGCTCGATGCCCGTGCCGTTGGCACCCGTGGTCACGGCGACGACCACGGTCGTGACCGCGGCCAGGCCCGCCAGCGGGGCCAGACCCGCGACCAGGAAGCGGCGGCCCATGCCGTCGTAGGCCAGGTCGGTGAAGTCGCGACGCACGAAGAGCCCGTAGGCGAGGTAGGTGGCCAGCGCCGTCCAGGCCAGGCTGACGGCGAGCCCGATCCACAGCGACCCGAGCTGACCTGGGGCCGTGAAGAGGCCGCGGTAGGTAATGAAGGCGTTCATCGGCGTCGCCACCCGAAGCGCCACCGGGACCGGCATCAGCTGGACACCTTCGAGGATGAGCGCGATGACCACCGGCATCAGTAGGCCCAGCGGGGAGCGCCCCAGCGCGACCGACCCGAGCAGGCCGACCGCGGAGAAGGCGAGCGTGGGCGGGACGATGGTCAGCCAGCCGAGGAGGACCGTCCGGGTGAGCTCACCGGAGTCCATGATGTGCCCGTCCAGTCCCGGCATCGGCTGGGAGCCGAGCGCCAGCAGGCCGCCGGCCAGCGACGACACGAGGAGTGCGGCGAGAAGCGCCAGGGTGACGGTGAGCGCGGCCATCGCCTTGGACACGAAGATCCGGCGCGGCGAGCGTACCGCGACCATCAGGTGCCGCCACGTGCCGAGCCGGTCCTCGACGGCGAAGACATCACCGGCCACGAGACAGGTGAGCAGGGGCAGCACCAACGTGCCCATGAATTCGAGGATGACCAGGGAGCCCGCCCAGCCGGACTGGTTCATCCAGCGGCCGTAGACCGCGTCGGCGGGAAGGGAGGTCTGCTGGCTGATCACCGCCGTGTAGATGGCCGGGGCAAGCAGGCACGCCAGGAAGACCAGCCGGACGCGCCACTGCGAGACCAGCTTGACCAGCTCGAACGTGTAGCAGCGGCTCAGCGCCGCGGGCTGTGGCTGCGTGCGGACGGGGGCATCGACGATGGCCGCGGTCATCGCGTGGTCTCCTGGAGGTCGGGGGTGAAGGCAGGGCTGATGTCGGCGTCTGGGCCGGTGTCGGCGTCGGCGCCGGTGAGCGCCAGGAAAGCGGCCTCCAGAGGGGGCACGACGGGGCCGAGCTCGCGGATCGCGATGCCCGCGCCGACGAGCCGGGCGACCAGGTCGTCGAGGGCCGGCTCCGGGCCCCGCACGACGACCGACTGGTCGTCGTACTGCGACTGCGACTTCCGGCCCGCGACCTGGCTCAGGCCCGGGATGTCGGCGGCGAGCCGGCGTGCGCCGTCGGCGTCGGTCGTGACGAGCCGGTAGTCGAGCTCGCCGCTCTCCGTGGCCAGCTTGTGCACCGGGCCCGAGAAGACGACCCGGCCGGTGGACAGCAGGGTGACGTCGTCACAGAGCGCCGCGAGGTCGTCCATGCGGTGGCTGGAGAGGACCACGGTGCCGCCGGCCTCGGCGAGGTCGGTGAGGATCTGGTGGACCTGTCGCTTGCCGGCGGGGTCGAGGCCGTTGGCCGGCTCGTCGAGGACCAGCAGACGCGGCTCGCCGAGCAGGGCGGCGGCCAGCCCGAGGCGCTGCCGCATGCCGAGCGAGAAACCGCGGACGCTGTCACCCGCCACCTCGGTGAGCCCGACCCGGTCGAGCAGCTCATCGACGTCGGCGGAGCGGCCGGCGCCGCTCTGCAGGGAGACCAGGGCCGCAAGGTTCTGGCGCGCCGTCAGCTCGGGATACAGACCGGGGCCGTCCACGAAGCCCGTGACGCCGCCGGGTACCGACAGGATGCGCCCGACCGGTGAGCCGAGGATCTCCAGTGAGCCGCCGTCGGCCACCGCCAGGCCCAGCAGCATGCCCAGGAGAGTGGTCTTGCCGGCGCCGTTGGGCCCGACGAGCCCGTGGATCTGCCCCTCGGGGAGGTCGAGATCGACCCCGTCGAGGGCGATGACATCGCCGAAGGTCTTGGTGATGCCGCGCGCACGAACGGCAGCAACTGGTTGCATCGGGGTCTCGTCCCATCTGGCCGCGAGCAGCCAAGAACAGTTGCCAACTCCAACTTCCTTCGACGGCGAAGCTAAGGAGTCCAGATGACCTGACCCGATCGATTTGCTGAACGCATTGCAAACGTCCAAATAAACGCCTAATACTGCAACTACCACAAAGGACTCAAACGCCTTTGCGTTGCCATCGTGACCAGTGCAGGGCTTGGCGCATCACGGCGCCTCCGCCTTAGGCGAGGCGGGCCGCCAGGCGGCGGATCTCGTTGCTGCTGAGCGGGACGCAACCAGCGGGACCGCGTCAAGCTGCTGCTGAACGTGGTGTGGGTGCCCGGCGGCCATGGCCGCTGCGCACCCACACCCCCTCCACGCGTTCCTATCGACTGACAACGGCGACAGACAGCAACAGGAGGTGCTCGGCGACCAATTTGGTGCCTCCGAAGGTCAGGCCGCTCCCACAGCAGGTCGGCTCAAGTCACTCTGGCACTGACGCCAGGCACGCGGGACCGCATCTGCCGTTGTCGCCAGCATGACACAACTGCATATACGGCGAACAGCTCGTCCGGCCGCCCGTTCCTGCCGCCCTACCGCGGCGACCAGCAGCACCCGGTCGGGCAGGTCGAGGGCCCACTGCCGGCCCGGCCGCCCGTCGGCGATCGAGGCCCGCCGCGTTCGGCGACCAGGCGCACCAGCCAGCGGAACTGGGCGGGCTGCAACCCGGTGAACGGGAAGATCCACTCGGCCCGGGCAGCGGTGATCACCTGCACGCAGGAATCATCGATGATCGTCCTCAACAGACAGACACCGCGAGACGTCCCTTAGTGTTGCGGCATGCCTGCGGAGATCGTGATTCGGACCCTTGGTCCGTTGGAGATCGAGGTGGCGGGCACCTCGCTGGACACCACACCGTCTGAGCGTCTGCTGCTGGCTCGACTGGCGTTGGCCGACGGCCAGGTGGTGTCGGTGGGGAAGCTGGTCGACGCGGTCTGGCCGGACGCGCCGCCGAGCACGGCCCGCAACCGGATCCAGGTGCTGGTTTCCGGACTTCGCCGGAAGCTGGCCGCCGCCGGTGGCCCCGGCCAGACGATCATCACCCGCGCGCCCGGGTACCTGCTGCCGGCCGAGACGCTCCGGCTGGACCAGCATGAGTACGAGCGGCTGGTGGAGCGAGCCAGAGCGGAGCGGACGGCGGGCCGGCCGGCCGCCGCCGCCGCGGCGTACGCCGCAGCGCTGGCACTGTGGCGCGGCCCGGCGTTCGACGGTGTTGACTCCCCTTTCGTCGCGACGGCCTCGGTTCGGCTCGCCGAGTCGCGGCTGGCGGTCACCGAGGACACGTTCGAGTCGCGGCTGGCGGCCGGCGCCGACCCCGATCTGGTGGCCGACCTGAGGGCGGCGATTGAGGCGTACCCGCTGCGCGAGCGGCTTCGTGGCCAGTTGATGCAGGCACTGCACGCCCAGGGCCGCCAAGGTGACGCGCTGGCCGTCTACCGCGACTTCCACGCTCTGGTCCGGGACGAGCTCGGGCTGGAACCGGGCTCGGAGCTGACCCGGCTGCACCAGAAGATTCTCGCCGTGCCGGTGGCGCCGCCGGTGCTGGCGGCGCCACCGAATCAGCTGCCGGCCGACACTGCGGACTTCGTCGGTCGCCAGGCGGAGTTGGACCGGCTGCGGGACGTGCTGGCGCGGGCCGCGGCGGCGGCGTCCGGCGGCCGTCCGGCGATCGTCTCCATCGTCGGACCGGGCGGCTCCGGCAAGACCGCGTTCGCGGTCCGGCTAGCCTGGCGGGTACGCGCGCTGTACCCGGACGGCTGCCTGGTCGCCGATCTGGACGGCGCTGACCCGCACGCGCTGCTCGGTGCGTTCATGCGGGCCCTGGGGCTGGCCGGCGCGGCGGTACCGACGGACCCGCAGGAGCGGCTGGGCCAGTACCGGTCGCTGCTGGCCGACCGGAAGGTCCTGCTGGTGCTGGACAACGTCGCCACCGCCGCGCAGTTGGCGCCGCTGATCCCGGCCGGCGGCGGGTGTGCGGTGCTGGCGGTCGGCCGGCGACGGCTGACCTGGCTGCCGGAGGCGGTCGCCTGCCCGCTCGGCCCGCTGCCCGTCGACGAGGCGCTGGACCTGTTGAGCCGATTGGCCGGCGCCGCCCGGCTGAACACCGAACGCGACGACGCGCGCCGGTTGGTCCAGATGTGCAGCGGCCTGCCGCTGGCGATCCGGGTGGTCGGTGCGCGGCTGGCCGCCCGCCCCGACCTTCCGGTCGCGCACCTGGCCGACCGGCTCGCCGACGAGCAGCACCGGCTGGATGAGCTGGAGGTCGGTGACGTGCAGGTGCGCGCCTGCCTCGCGGTGAGCTTCCAACGGCTGCCGGTCGACGCGCAGCGGGCACTGCGCCTGATCGCGCTGCTGCCGGGCCCGCAGCTGCCAGGGTCACTGCTCGCGGCGGTGCTGGGCGTACCGGACGACGTCGTCGACCGGGCGGTCGCCCGGCTGCTGGACGAGCACCTGCTGGAGGTCGTCGGACCGCACCGGTACCGGCTGCACGACCTGGTCCGGCTGTTCGCCGCGGAGCGGGCCGAGGCGGAGGAGCCGGGCGAGCAGCGCGTGGCGGCGGTTCACCGCGCCTACCAGACGTTGCTGGCGCTGGCCGGGGCGGCGAACGAGCGGATGCCGGCCCGCCGGTACCCGTGCCCGGTACCGGCGGCCGATCCGCAGCCGACCGCGATACCCGTCGACCCTATCGGCTGGCTGGACGCCGAGCGCGGCACCCTGCTGGCCTTTGTCACGGAGGCGCGCAGGCTCGGCGTGCCGGAGCTGGCCTGGCCGCTGGCCGCGACCCTGGTCAACATCTGTGAGCTGCGCGCCAACCCGGACGACTGGCAGCGGGCCCTGGACCAGGCGGACGGTGCGCTCGGCGACGCGCCCGATCCGGCCGGCTCCGCCGCGCTCGCCCTGGCCCGCAGCATCCTGCTGCGCGGCGCCGGCCACCACGAGCAGGCCGCGCCGTACGCGAGCCGGGCCGGCCGCTACTACCGGCGCGCCAAAGCCTGGCCGGCAGCGGTGTCGGCGGCCGTGGAACTGGCCATCAGCGCCCGTATCCGCGGACGGTACCGGCTGGCCCGCGCGGCGTTGGGCTGGGCGCTGGCCCGCTCCGCCGAGCACGACACCGGGGCCCAGGAGGGCTACGCCTACCTGGCGTTGGGCAACGTCTGCCTGAGCGAGGACCCGCCGGATCTGGCGGCCGCGCAGCGGGCGTTGAGCCGAGCCCAGCAGGTGTTCAGCCGGCTGGACGAGCGCAGCGGGCTGGCCAACGCGATCATCGCGGCTGGCCGTGCCCACGCCATGGCCGGCGCGCACGCCGCCGCGGTCCGGTCGTACCTGGCCGCGGCGCCGGTCTACGCCGATTTGGACGATCGGGCCGGCCGGGCGTTCGCGGACGCGATGCTGGCCGACGCGTACCTGCGCGACGGCGACCCGCGTCGGGCGTTGCAGGTGGTGGATCGCGTGGTGGACAGCCTGGCGGAGCTGGGGCACGGGTACTGGGAGGCGGTCGCTCGGGTGGTGCGGGGTCAGGCGCTGGCCGAGCTGGGCGACCTGCGGGCGGACGGCGTGCTGCGCCAGGCCGCCGCCCTGTACGAGCGGCTCGGCCATCCGGTCCGAGCCGGCGAGGTGTTGTTCGACCTGGCGCGGCGGCAGGCGGCAGGCGGCCAGGGGGACACGGCACGCCGCTGCGCGACGGACGCGGCCCGGTTGTTCCGCGAGGCCCGGTCGCCGCGGGCGGCCGAGGTCGTCGCCTGGCTGTCCTCGTAAGGCGAACCACAGCACGGCGTAAGCGCCGGTCGGCATACTCGGACCGGTCGAGATCCACTCGACCCCGATCGGAGGTCCCGGTGCCAGTGCGGCCGCAGCTCAAGAGCGTGTTGTGGGAGCGCGTCGATGACTCGCTGCGACTGGTGTACGACGTGCGGGACCAGCTGATGATCGCCGACCCGGACGGCAGTGTCGAGCGGTTGCTGGCGCTGCTGCGGGAGGGCGGGCGTACCGTTGCCGAGCTGGCCGAGGCGATGGGGCTGCCGGCAGAGGACATCATGGCTGGGCTGGCGGTCTTCGACGAGCATCGTCTGCTGGAGGACGGCGAGCGGCTCGGCGGCTACACCGGCGCGGCGGCCGAGCGGCACTTCAGCAACCTCGCCTTCTACGAGTCGTTCGCGACACTCGCCACCAGCCGGGAGGATTTCCAGCGCCGGCTGGCGGACGCGCACGTGCTGGTGCTGGGCACCGGCGGACTGAACTCCAACACCATCCCGCACCTGTGCGGACTCGGCATCGGCCGGCTGACCCTGCTGGACCGGGACGTGGTGGAGCTGCGCAACTTCGCGCGGCAGTATCTCTACACGCAGGCCGATCTGGGCGCCACGAAGGTCGAGCGGGCCGGCGCGTGGGTGCGGGCGTTCGACCCGAGCATCGAGGTGGCCACGGTCACCGCCGGGATCGACGGCACGGACGTGGTGTCCGCGCTGGTCGAACGGTACCGGCCGGACGTGGTGATGTCCGGCGTGGACAGCCCGAGCACCATCGACGACTGGGTCAACGACGCCTGCGTCCCGGCGGGGGTGCCGTTCGTCCGTGGTGGCATGTACGTCACCCAGGGCGTCGTCTGGTCGGTCGACCCCGGCCGCAGCGCCTGCCGCGCGTGCGGCCGATCGGCACCGGCTCTGGACCCGGACGACCCCGAGGTAGCCGCGGCCCGGCTGCTGAACACCCGGTCACAGACCAACCGCGGGATCGGGCCGGTCGCCGGTCTGCTCGGCGCGTTGTGCGCGTTCGAGGTGCTGCGGTTGCTCACCCGGTTCGAGCCGCCGGCCTACGCCGGTCGGCCGATGCTCATCGACTTCGCCGCCGGCTGCACCACCAGCCGGGGCGAATGGGCGCGCGATCCGGCGTGCCCAATCTGCGGCGACCTCGCACCGGCCGAGCCGGTGCCGGCCGCCGCGATGTCAGGGGGAGGAGGTGACAGAACATGAAGATCGAGGTCAAGAAGATCGAGAACACCCGCCTCACGCTCGAGTGCTCAAGCGGCGCCATCATTGCCAGCTGCGACTCCTGAGCGACGGAGTCCGGCCGGCCAGCACGACAGGAGAAACCGATGACCACTGCGGACGGCGACCTCGCGGTAGCCGCGAGCCGCCTGGTGGTGGCACGAGACGGGGACGAGTGCGTGCTCGGCCGGCCGGACCTGGGCATCTTCGTACAGGTGCCGGAGCCCGGCGCGGTGTTCGTCGAGGCGCTGCAGGCCGGCGTCTCGGTGACGGGCGCGACCGAGCGGGCCAGCGAGGTGGCCGGTGAGCCGGTGGACGGCGAGGACTTCCTCGCCACCCTGGCCGAGGTCGGCCTGCTGGACGCACCGGCGGCGGCCGACGCGGCGGCGGGCGCCCGGCGTACCCGGGAGATCCGGTGGATCGAGGGCATCAGCCCCCGGACCGCGGCCCGGTTCTTCGGCCGGGTGGCCTGGTCAGTGTACGGGGCGGCGGCCGTGACCGCCGTCGCGTTGCTGGTGGCCCGGCCGGAGCTGCGGCCGACGTACGAGAGCTTCTGGTTCCTCGATGATCCGATGGCCTCGGTACTGGCGCTCATCCCGGCCACCATTGTGCTGAGCTGCCTGCACGAGGCATGTCACTGGCTGGCCGGACGGGCGATCGGCGTGCCCGCGGTGTTCCGGGTCAGCTACCGGGGGATCTTCCTGGTGTTCGAGACCGACCTGTCGCAGATCGTCACGGTGCCGCGGCGCCGGCGGTACGGGCCGTTCTTCGCCGGCCTGGCCTTCGACGCCACGATACTGGCGGTGTTCCTGCTGCTGCGGCTCGCCGACCACCAGTCGTGGCTGCCCCTCCCGCCGCTCATGGACCGGTTCCTCAGCGCGCTGGTACTGCGCCAGGTGTTCGCGATCGTCTGGCAGGTCGCCGCCGTGTTCCTCCGCAACGACATGTACGCGGCACTGACCACCGCGCTGCGCTGCACCAACATGTACCGGGTCAACGCGCTCACGATCAAGGACCGGCTGGCGCGGCTGACGCCTGACGAGGCCCGGGAACTGGCCGAGGCGAGCGACCGGGACCGGGCGGTGGCGCCCTGGTTCGCGGCGATCTACCTGGCCGGCATCATCGCCATGTTGTGGGTGTTCCTGGTCGCCGGCCTGCCCAACATGATCGTCATGGTCGGCTGGCTGGCCAACAGCCTCGCCGCGCACGCGGCCGGCTCACTGGCGTTCTGGGAGGCGACCGCGGTGGCCGGTTACCTGCTCGTAACCCTGGCCCTGCCGGCGGTGCTCGCGTTGCGGGAGCGGCGGATGCGGCAGAGAGGAGCACTGTCGTGACGAACCAGCCGACCCGCTGGTTGTGGCGCGCGGCCCTGGGTGTGGTTCTGGCGGTGTCGCTGGTCGTCATCGCCGGCCCGTACCGGGCGCGGCTGGTCGGCGCGGCGGTCGGCAGCCGGCAGCCGGAGAACCGGCCGGCGCCGTGCCTGCCCGGGACCGCCGTACCGATGATGGACAGCCCGCACATCGACCCGTCCGAGGCGTCCGCGGTGACCTACAACTCCAACCCGCCGACCTCGGGGCCGCACTTCCCGTTCGTCGCCGCGCCCGGCATCTACTCCGATCCGGTAGCGGACGGACTGACGGTACACGCCCTGGAGCACGGCCACGTGGTGATCGACTACGGTCCGGACACCTCCGCCGGCGATCTGGGCGCTCTGGTGGACATCGCCAAGCGGCACCCGGCCGACGTGCTGCTGCGGCCACGGCCGGGCCTGACCGGCGTGGCACTCACCGCTTGGAGCCGCCTGGACCACCTCGACACGTTCGACCGTTCCCGGGTCGAGGTCTTCATCGAGCGGCTGGCCGGCCGCTACGACCACGGCTGGACTCGTACCGACCCCTGCTGACGCCGATCCGATGTCGGCGCAAGCGCTGTCAGTCCAGACGATCCGGTGGGTGGCGTTGGTGGCCACTTCCGGCGGTGTTGGTGGTGCGGCGTTCGTGGTCGCATGCGGACTCCGCGTTGCCGGTTCCGATGAGCGTCTGAGCCAGCTGTGGGTGTAGCGCCGGGATTGCGGTCGGGAGCACGCGAAAGCGGAACCTCCGGCTCCGGGTTCACCTGACTGAGGCCCTGTGCGGTGCGAGAGCCGCCTCGGCGTACATACGTAGCCGCACCTCTCGCGCGCTCGCCGCCGAGCGTGTCCGGCTGGTAGGTGTGCCGAAGGCCGAGTTGGCGGTAGACCTCGGCCTCGTCGGCGGGGTCGGCGTCGCGAAGGGCGGCGGCGATGTCGCCGAGCTCTGCTTGGGCCCGGGCGCGTTCGGTCTGGGTTTGGGCGATCCACCCGGTGACTACCGCTGAGCCGGCGCCGACGTCCAGGGCGGCTCGGTAGCGTTCCAGTATCGCGTCGCATTCGTTGATGATCGTCTGGGCTGCCGTGCCTCAGCAGCAGTGCGGCTCGCGCCGGGAGGACGCACGACCGAACCGGGAATATAGGTGAGTACGTCCGCAGCCATCTCGGTAGTTTTGGCGGATGCCTCCACAGATTCCGCATGCCGAGCCCGGTGTGCCGGACACGAGAGGGCCGATGCGGTACGTCTGGTGGCTGGTTCGCTGCCAACCCTGGCGGGTGCTGCGCGGCACCGTGGTCGGCACGGCGTGGATGATCGGGCTGTCGGTCCGGCCGTACCTGGTCTCCCGCGCCGTCGACGACGGACTGCGCGCGCACGACACCCGAGCCCTGCTGCTATGGGTCGCGGCAATCGTCGTCGCGGGGGTAGGGCTGTCGTACCTGGGCATCATGCGGCACCGCACGATGACCTTTGTCCGAGAGGACGCTACAGCCCGCTCCGCGGCGGTCCTGCTGCACCAGTTGTCCCGGATCGGCGCGGTGCTGCCGCGCCGGCTCGCCGCGGGGGAAGTCGCCACCGTCGGCGGCTCCGACATTGGCTACACGTCGCAGGTGCTGACGATGACTGGCCCGGGCGTCGGCGCGATGATCGCGTACGCGGTCATCGCTGTCGTGCTGTGGTCGGTTTCCCCGTTGCTGGCGCTGTGCGTGCTGCTGGGCGTGCCGGCGATCGCGCTGATCATCGGACCGTTGCTGCGCCGCCTCGAACGGGCGGAGTCCGTCTACCGGCACCAGCAGGGCGTCCTCACCACCCGGGCCGGCGACATCGTGGCCGGGCTGCGAGTGCTGGCCGGGGTCGGCGGCCGCGGCCTGTTCGCCCGCCGGTACGCCGCCCGCTCTCAGGACCTGCTCGCCGAGGGCTACCGGGTCGGTGCCGTCTACAGCTGGATCGACGCGTTGACGGTCGCCATACCGGGGCTGTTCCTCGCGGCCGTGGTGTGGCTCGCGGCTCGGATGGCGGTCGCCGGCGACATCACGGTCGGGCAGATGGTCGCCGTCTACGGATACGTGGCGACGCTCATCGTGCCGGTTTGGTTCCTGCTCGAGGGAAGCTACGGGGTGATCCGGGGCCGGGTCGCCGCCCGTCGCATCATCGCCCTGCTCAACCTAACCCCGGACCACGTCGGTGGCCCGACCCCGCAGGACGTGGGCGGGCCGGGAAACGTACCCGGTGCCCGCCGGCCGCTAGCCAGGTCCGCACCGGTACGGCCCGCAGACCTGCACGACCCCGCTTGCGGACTGACCGTGCGCGACGGTCGGGTGACCGGCGTGGCCGCCGACGACCCGGCCGAGGCCATCGCCTTGGCCGACCGGCTCGGGCGCTACGTTGTCAGCGACGTGACCTGGGGCGGCGTGCCGCTGACCGGGATCGCACTCGACCAGGTACGCGCCCGGATCCTGGTCGCCGACCACGACTCCTACCTCTTCGCCGGGACCCTACGGGACATCCTGCGTGGCCGGGAGTCGAGCGCCGACGGCCCGGCGGGGAACGGCGACGGCCGCACCCGGGCAGGGAACGGTGACACCCTCGCCCAGACGGGCGGCGCTGATCACCGGATTACGGCGGCCCTGCGTATCGCGTCGGCGGAAGACATCGCCGACGCGCTGCCGGAAGGGCTCGGCACCCCGATCGACACCCGGGCCCGCACGCTCTCCGGCGGCCAGCGACAACGGGTACGGCTGGCTCGGGCGCTGCTCGCCGAACCTGAGGTGCTGATCCTCATCGACCCGACGTCGGCGGTGGACGCGCACACGGAGGCGCGGATCGCCGAGCGGCTGCGCGTCGCGCGGGCCGGGCGGACCACCATCGTGCTCGCTACGTCACCGTTGCTGCTCGGGCACGCCGATACGGTCGCGCATCTGAGCGCGGGTCGGATCGTCGCCACCGGCACGCACGCGGAACTGCTAGAACAGGACCGGGGCTACCGGCAGTTGGTGGCCCGGGGCAGCGACGACCTCGACTTGGAAGACTTCACCGGGCCCAAGGGGGCGTTGCGATGAGCCGGCTGCCGGTAGCGGACCGTGCGGCCGTCCGACGGGAGATGCTGGACCTCGTCGGCCGGGAACGGCGCGCGGTCCTGGTCGTGCTGGTGTTGCATGGTGCCGCCGCGATCGCCGGACTCGCCGCGCCGTGGCTGCTCGGCAGGATCGTCGACCAGGTTGCCGCCGGTGGGGGCGTCGCCACCGTGGACCGCTTGGCGATGGCGATCGGCGGATGCGTTCTGGTGCAGGCGCTGCTCTCCCGGTATGCCCAGTACGCCGGTCACCGGTTCGGGGAGCGGGCCGTTGCCCAGCTGCGTGAGGAGTTCATCCGCAAGACGCTCGGCCTGCCCGTCTCCGTGGTGGAGCGGGCCGGCTCCGGGGACCTCGCCACCCGCAGCTCCGTCGACGTGTCAACCGTCGGGACGACCGTCCGCGACGTCGTGCCCACCATCGTCATCGCCTCGGCGCAGCTGACGCTGCTGTTCGGGGCGATCTTCCTGCTGCACCCGATGCTCGGCCTGGTCGCGCTGGCCGGGCTGCCGTCGATCTGGGCGGCGAGCCGCTGGTACCTACGTCGGGCCAGCTCCGCCTACCTCGCCGAGGGTGCCGCCACCGCGGAGCTGACCGAGACGCTGACCACCACCGCCGAGGGCGCGCGCACCGTGGAGGCGCTGCGCCTCACCGACGAGCGGATTGTCCATGGCACCGAGCGCATCGCCCGGGTGTGGGCCACCCGCCGGGCAACGCTCGCGTTGCGGACCGTGTTCTACACGGTGGTGGAGGCCAGCTATCCGTTGCCGATCGCCGCAGTGCTGCTGGTCGGCGGATTCTTCCTGTCCGAGGGGATGGTCTCGCTCGGTGAGGTGGTCGCCGCCGCGCTCTATCTTCAGCAGGCGATCGAGCCGTTGGACCGTATCCTGCAGTGGACCGAACAGGCGCAGCGCGGCTTCGCGTCGTTCGCCCGCGTGCTCGGCGTCGGTCAGGTGCCACCGGAGCTGCCAGGCAAGGCCTCCGCGCCAGCAGGGGAACGGCTCGTCGTGCGCGGCGCCCGATTCTCGTACACCGACGGCCACGACGTCCTGCACGGCATCGACCTGGAGGTACGGCCCGGCGAGCGGCTGGCCGTCGTCGGCCCGTCGGGCGCCGGGAAGTCCACCCTGGCCCGGCTGCTGGCCGGAATCGACGCGCCGCGAGACGGCGTGGTCAGCATCGGCGGCTGCCCGATCACCGACCTGGATCCCGCCGAGCGCCGCCGCCGGATCGCCCTGGTCACCCAGGAACACCACGTCTTCATCGGCTCTGTGCGCGACAACCTCGCCTTCGCCGCTCCGGACGCGTCCGACGAACAGATGCAAGCCGCGCTGGTCGCGGTCGGCGCCGACTGGTACTCCGAGCTGCCCAGCGGCCTCGACACGGAACTCGGCGACGGGGCCAGGCAACTCGGGGCGGCCAATGCGCAGCAGCTCGCGCTCGCCCGGCTAGTGCTCGCCGACCCGCACACGCTGATCCTCGACGAGGCGACAGCCGCGCTGGATCCGACGACCGCCCGGCGTACCGAGCGCGCGCTGGCGGCCGTGCTCACCGGCCGGACCGTCATCGCGATCGCGCACCGGCTCAACACCGCGCACGACGCCGACCGGGTCGCCGTGATGGAGGACGGCCGGATCACCGAACTCGGCACCCACGACGAACTCGTCCGGGCCGACGGGGCCTACGCCTCCCTCTGGCGCTCGTGGCACAGCTGAGAGGTTTGTGCAGCAACGCCATGGCCGGATCACCGTCGCGCCTGTTCGTTTGTCAGACCAACTTGACACGGCATAGGGGTGTCCGGACCGGTGGACGGGTAGCGGGCGGGGGCGGCCAGCGCCCC
>NZ_JBSGJR010000053.1:0-20608 GCF_053605645.1 Micromonospora sp. NPDC003776 | reverse complement strand
GGCGGGAGATGAACCCACCCTCACCGGTGAGCCCGAAGGCCATCGGCAGCAGCGCGAACACGGTGGCGACCGCGGTCATCAGGATCGGCCGCAGCGCCGCCGCCACCAACTGGTCGACGTGTTGACCATGACCCGACGCGCGTACGGCTCGGGGGCCTCGATCCCGCCGAGCCGCTTCCACGCCAGGTAGGTCTTGGTCAGTGCGGTCTGGAGCAGGTCCTCGGCGGTCGCCCAGTCCCCGGTCAGCAGGTAGGCGGTGCGCAGGAGCGCACCGGAGCGGGCCGCGACGAACTCGCGGAACTCCTCCTCCAGCGGGTCCCTGCTCGCCACCGCTCACCTCCGCGCCCCGTCCTGCCTGGCAGGTTGCCATGTCCGGGTGGGTCGGGTCGACGGCAAATGGTGTGCAGTCCCTCCGATGTTCGGACGAAAACCTTCACGCCCCGTCGTCGGCCTTGGCCTCGTCGGCCTCCTTGCCCAACCGCGCCTCGACGGCCTGCGGCTCGTACATCTCCTCCACGACGCGCAGGTAGAGCTCGTTCGGGTTGGGCAGGTTCTTGATCTCGCGGAGCGCCTGCTCCTGGCCGGCGGACTCCAGCACGAAGGTGCCGTAGTTGAGCGCCCGTCCGGTCGGGGTCTGCTCGTACTTCATGTCGGTGACCCGGACCAGGGGCATCATCGCCACCCGCCGGGTGATGATCCCGTTGACCACCATCACCCGTTTGTTGGTGAGGATGAAGCGGTCGTACCACCAGTCGGCGACCCGCCAGGCGACCCAGCCCATCACCGCGAACCAGAGCAGCACCGCGACGGTGGTCAGCGCGCCGACGTCCCGCCCGGCGAGGAAGCCGGACAGGTAGCCGAGCACGAAGGTCGCGGCGATGCCGACGAGGATCGGCGTGGAGAGGTGGATCCAGTGCCGCTTCCACTCCCCCCGGTAACGCTCGGTGGGGAAGAGGTAACGGGCCACCAGCGAGCTGGGCTCGTCCTCCAGCGGCAGCACCCGGCGCGGAGCCATGCCCTGCGCGTCGACCCGCAGCCCGGCCAGCTCGTCCTCGGAGATCTGCGGCGGCTGGTAGCCGGCCTCGGGGTCGCGGATCCAGGCCCGGCCCGAGCGCCCCTCGCCGGCATAGCCCGGCCCGTCACCGAACCCGGCGTCGTCCGATAGGGAGGGACCGTCGCCCAGGCCGGGGCCGGCCCCGTAGCCGGGACCGTCGTCGGGGCCGACCCGGGGGATGGGCTCGGTGTCCCGGCGCGACCAGTCCGGGTCGTCCGGGTCGAAGGGCGGACCGGAGGGGCTTCCCATCGGCGGCTAGGCCACCAGGCTCGTGAAGAAGTCGCCGAAGCCCTGAGCAATGTCCATGATGCCGCCGCCGAGGGACTTGGCGACGTCGGCGGCGGAGTTGGGCCGGTAGGCAATGAAGAAGATCAAGAATGCGACCAGGGCCCAGGTGAGGACCTTCTTGACCATGGTGGGCCATCCTCTCGCGCGGCGCCGGGTCCATTTACCCCAGTGGTACCCAGAGTATCAGCATGGTGTCGTACAGTGAATATCTGCGCTCGTCCCCGATCCCCGCCGGTGCCGGCTGGTCAGGCCCGCCCGTGCAGGTACGGAGACGGTGCGCCGTACACGAGTTCGGGCGGTGTCCACTCGGTGAGGTCGTGCAGCACGACTTCTTCCGCGAGGAGGTGACCCGCACTCGCCGGCCAGGCTATCGCATGCAGCCACATTCCCCGAGCCTCGCCGGCGTACGCACTTCGATCTGTCGGCGAATTCACGAGCCACAGTGGAGTCGGGTGACCACCCACTCTGATCTTCGCGTGCGGCACCCGCTCGGGGTGACCAGGCCCGGGGTCGGTGAGCGCCTCCTCGACCTGCGGGCCGGGATCGGGACCGGGCAGTCCCGCCAAGCGGGAACCCAGCCCGACGCCCGGCTCCTCGGCGACGAAGAGCAGGTCGGCCGGCCCACCGTCGAGCGGCGCCGGACCGGCGCAGGCGACCGCGGTGGCCCGGATCCCGCCCCGGTCGTCGCCGGCCCAGGCCACCCCGGTCAGGGTCCACCCCGTGGGCAACGGCCACGGGCACCAGAGCGGTACGCCCGCCCGGCCGGTCGGGTCGCCGGTGGCCGCCACCCGGTCCACCACGCTCGCCATGATCTCTGCACTGATGTGCTCCGGCACATGCAGCGGCGGCACCGGGCCGCAGCGCAGGCACCGGGACTCGCCATGCATCAGGTCCGGCTCCCGGACCGGGCCCGCGCACCTGGGACAACTCACCGCGACGCTCACGTTCCCACCGTCACCCGGCGCCACCCCGCCGTCAAGCGGAGCGGCCCGATAGGTGCCGTTCAGTCCGGCGGCGGACCGGCGTACGCGCGGATCCAGGCGTGCATCGCGATGCCGCTGGCCACGCCGGCGTTGATAGAGCGGGTGGAGCCGTACTGGGCGATCGAGAAGAGCTGGTCGCAGGCCGCCCGGGCGGGCTCGGACAGGCCGGGCCCCTCCTGGCCGAAGAGGAGCGCGCACCGGCGCGGCAGGCTGCTCGTCTCCAGCGGCTTCGAGCCGGGCAGGTTGTCGATGCCCACCACCGGCAGCCGCTGCTCCGCCGCCCAGGCGACGAACTCCTCAATGGTCGCGTGGTGTCGGACGTGCTGGTAGCGGTCGGTGACCATGGCCCCGCGCCGGTTCCACCGCCGTCGCCCGACGATGTGCACCTCGGCGGCGAGGAAGGCGTTGGCGTTGCGGACCACCGTGCCGATGTTGAAGTCGTGCTGCCAGTTCTCGATCGCCACGTGGAAGTCGTGCCGGCGCCGGTCCAGGTCCGCCACCACGGCCTCGCGCCGCCAGTAGCGGTAACGGTCCACCACGTTGCGCCGGTCGCCCTCGGCGAGCAGCTCCGGGTCGTACCGCGGGTCGTCCGGCGGGTCGCCGGGCCAGGGCCCCACACCCACGTCGAGCTGGTCGTCGGTCACGGTTTCCAGAGGGTACGGGCCGTCGCCGCCACCGGCCGCCGGCACCCCGCTCAGCGCAGGTCCAGCGCGCCGCCGAGCCGGTCGAGGAACCGCCGGTCGGCCGGGCTCGAGCCGGCCTCGGCGACCCGGCAGACCCGGACCGCGACGGACTCCACCCACTGCCGGTACGCCGCCGAGTCGGCCGGGTCGGCGCGACGCCGCAGCACCCGTACCGCCGCCCGGCACGCGGCGAGCAGGTCGACGACGTCGGTGAGGCGCTCGTCCCGGGCGGCGGCCCCGTCGTGCCGGGAGTAGATCGCGGAGACCACGGCGCGGACCAGGTCGCTGTCGAAGGCGCGTCCGGCCGCCACCGCGTCGAGGCCGGCGAGCCCGGCGGCGACGCCCCGGGCGGCCCGCCCGGGGCCCGGCGAGGCGGCGGCGACGAGGACCCGACCCGGGAGGTCGGTCAACAGGTCCCACTCCGCCGCGGAGTAGGCGGCGGTGCTGATTCGCTCGCTGCGCTCGCTCATCGGAGGACCTCCGGCGTCAGCATATGCCCCGAAAGGCGGAAAGGACCCCCACCGCCGGGGGAACGGCGGGGCAGGGGTCCTTCGCAATACGTGAGGGTCAGCGCGGCTCGGGGAAGCTCGGCCGCTCCGGGTCCACGCCCTCGGGCACCGCGGCCGCCGCGTACTCCTTCTTGGGGACCATGACCTTGCGGCGGAAGACGCAGACCAGGGTCCCGTCCTGGTTGTAGCCGCGGGTCTCGACGGCGACCACGCCGCGGTCCGGCTTCGAGGAGGACTCCCGCTTGTCCAGCACCGTCGTCTCGCCGTAGATGGTGTCGCCGTGGAAGGTCGGGGCGACGTGCCGCAGCGACTCGATCTCCAGGTTGGCGATCGCCTTGCCGCTGACGTCCGGCACCGACATGCCGAGCAGCAGCGAGTAGATGTAGTTGCCGACCACCACGTTGCGCTTGAACTGGCTCGCCGACTCGGCGTAGTGGGCGTCCATGTGGAGCGGGTGGTGGTTCATGGTGAGCAGGCAGAAGAGGTGGTCGTCGTACTCGGTGACCGTCTTGCCCGGCCAGTGCCGGTAGACCGCGCCGACCTCGAACTCCTCGTAGTAGCGGCCGAACTGCATCCTTGTCCCCTTCGACGGACGGCGATGGAGTTCGGCACAGCATGCCTTACCGCTTGTTAAGGCGAGGACAGGGGCGCTGCTGGCGTGGAAATGTCACACGGGCCGACCCGGGGGGAGACGCAATGAGCGGCGGGGCCCTCCCCGGCACCCGCCGCCCACGCTCTGATGCGGAAGATTCTGCCGCACGGGGACGCCCGACCGACAGAGACGGACGTCACATTTATCTTTTTGTTACGTTACGATCGGTGACTTGTGACCATGGGAAAAGGGATCTCCGCAGGTCGGATACCCGCTCGTCAGGTCTCAAGTTACCGATCCGTAGAGGTCGATCCCGATGATCTCCTTGGAAACGCTCCCATCACGGCACGTCACGCAAATGCACTACACATTTGCGCTCCGCAGCGCCACAGGAACCGACAGTCCTCGATACATCCCGTCGGCGCGCCAGGGATGCACCGCGTTTCGTCGTCCGCGTCCCGGGAATTCCTGGGCGTCCGCCCTGGTTCCATGGGACGTAGAAGCAATCCGCGCTGATCGGAGAGTGCAATGGCAACGGTTGAGCTGACCACCGCCAACTTTGACGAGGTGACCGAGCAGGACGGGATCGTGCTGCTGGACTTCTGGGCCGACTGGTGCGGTCCGTGCAAGCGGTTCGCCCCGGTCTACGAGCGCTCGTCCGAGAAGCACCAGGACATCACCTTCGGCAAGGTGGACACCGAGGCGCAGCAGGAACTGGCCGTCAAGTTCAACATCAGCTCGATCCCGACGATCATGGCGATCAAGGACGGCGTCATCGTGTTCGCCCAGCCGGGGGCGCTCCCCGAGTCCGCGCTCGAGAACCTGATCGAGCAGGTGGAGAAGCTGGACATGGACGAGGTCCGCAAGCAGATGGCCGAGCAGGGCCACCAGCACTGAGCCGAGCCGCACGCTCCGACGGCCGGGTCCCCGACGGGGCCCGGCCGTCGCCGTTTCCGGGGTGCTTCGGTGGCGACACGGTCAGCGAGTCATGGACGACGGATGGAGACCACAGGGGGACTTGGTCCCGTATCGTCCAGACCCGATGGAGACCCTGACCACCCGCGGCCGCGCGATCCGGCTCGGCGCCACCGTGCTCGGGTTGGCGCTGCTCCTCGCCGGCACCGTCCGGGGCACCGACGACGACTTCCCGTTCGGCCCGTTCCGGATGTATTCCACGTCGGACCCGCCGGACGCGCCCGCCCCGGACACCCGCGTCGAAGGCGTCGACCGCACCGGGGCGGTGGTCCCGCTGGATCAGGACGCCACCGGCATCCGCCGCGCCGAGATCGAGGGCCAGCAGTCCCGGTACGTCGCCGACCCGGGCCGGCTGCGCCAGGTCGCCGACGCGTACGCCGAGCGGCACCCGGACGCGCCGGCACTGGCCGAGGTGCGCATCGTGATCCGCTGGTACGACATCCAGGGCGGCCGCCCGACCGGCCGGTGGACCGACCGCACCGTCGTGACCTGGCAGGCCACCCGGTGACCGGCTGGCTGACCGAGGCGGTGCCGCGCGGCCGGGTGGCCGCCTTCCGCACCCTCATCTATCTCTTCGTCGCCGCGGACCTGGTGGTCTTCACCCCCTGGGTGCGCAGCCGGGTGGACGTGCCGGGCGACCTCTACCAGCCGCTGCTGATCGGCCGGCTCCTCCCGCTGCCCACCCCCACCCCCGCGGTGGTCGGGGTGATCTTCTGGGTGCTGCTGGTCCTCGCCCTGCTCGCGGCCACCGGACGCGCGCCCCGGCTGCTCGGCTGGACGGTCTTCGCCCTCTACTTCGAGTGGATGATCGTCGCGATGAGCTACGGCAAGGTCGACCACGACCGGTTCGGGCTGCTCGTCGCGCTGGCCGTGCTGCCCACCGCCGGACGGGCCCGGCACGGCGATCCCACCCGTACGGAGGCCGGCGGATGGGCGCTGCGGGTCACCCAGATCGCGGTGATCTGCACGTACTTCCTGGCGGCCTGGGCCAAGTTCCGGTTCGGCGGGTTCGACTGGGCGACCGGCTCGGTGCTGGCCCGGGCGATCATCCGGCGGGGCACCGAGCTGGCCGACCTGATCGCCCAGGTGCCGCACCTGCTGATCGTCGCCCAGTTCGGCATCCTCGCCTTCGAGCTGCTCAGCCCGCTGGTCTTCGTGCTGCCCGAACGGTGGCGGGTCGCCGCGGTGGGCTTCTTCTACTCGTTCCACCTGGCGACCATCGCGACGATCACCATCTCGTTCGCGCCGCATCTGGTGGCGATGACCAGCTTCCTGCCGCTGGAGAAGGTCCGCCCGGTGGTCTGGGTCCGGCGCCTGCTGGCCCCCGGCCGGAGCGCGGCTGGCACCCCCGGCGACGACGCACCGCCGCTCGTCGACCCGGAACCCGCCGTCGGCACCTGACCGGCGCCCGACCGCACGGGCCCCGGCCGCCATGTCGGCGATCGGCGCAGTCCCGTCGGCCGCGAGACCGCCAGCTCGGCGAGCCGGCGGTGTCCCGCGCCTCGGACACCGCCACGTCGCCGAGGTGGCGCGGGCGGGTGTCAGGAGTCGGCGGTGGGGCGGCCGGTCGGACCGTAGAGGCGCTCCCGGGCCTCCTGTGGCAGCGCGCAGGCGGCGGTGCCGCCGGGCAGTCGGTGCCGGTTGCGGGCCACCCAGCGGTACGCCGGCCAGGCCGCCGCCCGCACCGGAGGCAGGCGCAGGCCGGCACCCGCCACCCGCCAGCCGGGCGCGCTGTCCCCCAGTAGCTTGGCGATGGCGTCCGGGCCGGCCGCGCGGGAGCCGTCGGCGCCCACCCACTGCACCGCCTCCTCGCACTCGGCCTCCGTCAGCCCGAGCGCCGCCAGATCGGCGAACTGCCAGGGCACCACCCGGGCGCCGGTGGGGATCCGGCGCTCGATGAACTGCGCGCAGCGGGTGCAGAACGCGCAGTCGCCGTCGTAGACGAAGGTCGACGTCTCCATGTCCCCATCCTGCACCCGGCCGGCGCACTTCGGTGCCGGGTGTCCGGCGAGTCACTTGCGCATCCGTCGTACACATGTTCGAATGAAGGCCATGCGCTGGGACAACCTCTCCGCTCCCCCGGACGAGGGGACTCCCGACGGGGCAGCGCCAGCGGCTCCACCCCTGCCGCTGGCGCTCCCCGGCGCGATCGCGCGCACCTTCGACACTCCCGGCTTCGCCGGCATGACCTTCTACGAGGTGCGGGCAAAGTCGATCATCAACCGGGTGCCTGGCCAGTCCCACGTGCCGTTCGAGTGGACGATCAACCCTTACCGGGGCTGCTCCCACGCCTGCCGCTACTGCGTCTCCGGCGACACCCTGATCCTGATGGCGGACGGGCGGACGAAGCCGATCAGCGAGCTGGAGCCCGGCGACCGGATCTACGGCACCGAGCGGCGGGGCGCCTACCGCCGCTACGTCGTCACCACCGTCCTCGACAAGTGGTCGACGGTGAAACGGGCGTACCGGGTCACCCTGGAGGACGGCACCACGCTGGTCGCCAGCGGCGACCACCGGTTCCTCACCGAGCGCGGCTGGAAGTACGTCACCGGCGCGCCGGGCGGCGACGGGAAGCGGCCGTACCTGACCACCCGGAACCGACTGATCGGGACCGGCCGGTTCGCCGCCGCGCCCAAGGAGTCGGCCGACTACCGGCAGGGCTACCTCTGCGGCATCGTCCGGGGCGACGGGCGCCTCGGCAGCCGCTTCCGGCTGACCCTGGCCGACCAGGAGGCGCTCGACCGCACCCAGCGGTTCCTCGCCGAGGCCGGCGTGGAGACGGGCCGGTCCCCGGCCGGCGGCACCCGGCGGGCGGCCACCACCCTGCGCACCGCGCGGCAGCGGGACGTCGCGGCGATCGCCGAACTGATCCGCTGGCCGGACGAGCCGACGGACGACTGGCGGCTGGGCTTGCTCGCCGGCATCTTCGACGCCGCAGGCAGTTGCCGCCGGAGCATCTTCCGGATCAGCGGCGGCAGCGACGAGGTCCTCCGGCGGACAGCCCACGCGCTGCGCCGCTTCGGCTTCTCCTGCGTGGTCGAGCCCGCCGGCCGACCCAACCGGGTCGGCCAGGTCCGGCTCACCGGCGGCCTGCCCTCCCGGCTGCGCTTCTTCCACCTGACCGACCCGGCCGTCACCCGCAAGCGATCCATCGAGGGCGCGGCGCTGAAGAGCCAGGCCCGGCTCGGCGTGGTCACGATCGAGGACCTCGGCCTGGAGCTGCCGCTGTGGGACATCACCACCGGCACCGGCGACTTCATCGCCAACGGCGTGGTCAGCCACAACTGCTTCGCCCGCAACACCCACACCTACCTCGACCTCGACGCCGGGGCGGACTTCGACCGGAAGGTGATCGTCAAGGTCAACGCGGGCGAGCTGGTCCGCCGCGAGCTGGCCGCGCCACGCTGGCGCGGCGCGCACATCGCGATGGGCACCAACGTGGACTGCTACCAGCGGGCGGAGGGGCGCTACCGGCTCATGCCGCCGATCATCGAGGCGCTGCGCGACTTCGCCAACCCGTTCTCGATCCTGACCAAGGGCACCCTGCTCCTGCGCGACCTGCCGCTGCTGCGGCAGGCGGCCGAGGTGACCCGGGTCGGGCTGTCATATTCGGTGGGCTTCGTCGACGAGGCGCTGTGGCGGGCGGTCGAGCCGGGCACGCCGAGCCCGCGGCGCCGGCTGGACGCGGTACGCCAGCTCACCGACGCCGGCTTCCCGGTGGGCGTGCTGATGGCACCGGTCCTGCCCGGGCTCAGCGACGACGACGAGTCGATCGACGCCACGGTGGCGGCGATCGCCGCGGCCGGGGCCACCAGTGTCACGCCCCTGCCGTTGCACCTGCGCCCCGGCGCCCGCGAGTGGTACGCGCACTGGCTGGCCCGCGACTTCCCGCACCTGGTCCCCCGCTACCGCCAGCTCTACCGGTCGGGCGCGTACGCGCCGCAGGCGTACCAGCGGGAGGTGACCGCGCGGGTGCGGATGGCGGCGCGCCGGCACGGGCTGCACCGGGCCGAGGCCGGTGACAACCGGCGGCTGCCCGCCGCACCGCCCCCGCCGCCGGCCGAGCAGCTCTCGCTGCTGTAGGAAGGCGCCTCGACACCCGCGCGTACGCTCCAACCCGTGCAGGGGACCATCGATGCGGCGCTGCGACGTCAACGCACCACCATGCTCGCCGCGTTGGCCGTGGGCCTGGCCGCCGGGCTGCTCTCCCGCTGGGCCACGGCGGTCCACTCGCCGCTGTCGCTGCTGGGGCTCATCGCACCGCTGATCGTGATCGTCGTGGCCGTGCGGGAGCTGCTGCACCGACCCGGCACGGCGGAGCTCCAGGTCGACGAGCGGCGCCAGGCCTTCCTCGCCCCGCCGCGGACCGGGCTCGCCTTCACCCCGGTTCTCGCGGGCTGGCTGGCCTACGTGGCGGTCGGGGAATCCACCCTGCTGCCGCTGGCCGTGCTGCTGGCGGCGGTCCTGCTCTTGCTCGTGGTCGTGTACTGGCGCAGGGTGCCGTTGGTGGCGCTCACCCCGGAAGGGATCACCACGGGCGCGCCGCGCGGGGTCGTCGTCCCGTGGGACGCTCTCGACCCGTCCGCCGTCGTCCCGGCCGGCGGCGGCAGCCTGCGACTGCCCGTCGTCCGACCGGACCTGGTCCGGGGCGGCAGGCGAGGGCGCGACCGGATCAGCCTCCCGACCCGGGAACTCGCGGTCGCGCCGGCCCTCCTGGCCGCGGCGATCGCCTACTACACCGCGCACCCCGAGCACCGGGCCGGCATCGGCACCGCTGCCGAGTACGGCCGGTTCCGCCGCGAGTTGGCCGGGGAGCCGCCGGCCGGCCAGGCGTAGGCGCTGCTGTCCCGCACGTCGAAGGGCCGCGGCGGGGTTAGGGTCGGCAGATGCGTTCCGCCCAGCAGATCCTCGCCGACTCCGCCGTGATCGCCGTCGTCGGAGCGTCCCGCGACCCTGGCAAGGCCGCGCACCGCGTGCCGCTGGAGATGCAGCGCCACGGCTGGCGGATCATCCCGGTGAACCCGACGGTGGACGAGCTCTTCGGCGAGAAGGCGTACCCGTCGCTGGCGGACATCCCGCACCCGGTCGACCTGGTGGACGTCTTCCGCCCGGCCCAGGACGCGGTCGAGGTGGTCCGGCAGGCGGTGGCGGTCGGCGCGCCGGCGGTCTGGTTGCAGCTCGGGATCGTCTCCGTCGAGGCGCGGCGCATCGCCGAGGAGGCGGGCATCGACTACGTCGAGGACCGGTGCCTGATCATCGAGCGGGCGGCCGGCCGCCTCAGCCGGCGCGGCTGAGGTTCGCGTCGCTCACGGGCCGACGACCAGGGTGTAGTTGGCGAACCCGTCGGTGATCACCGCCCGCCCGTCGGGGGCGACGGCCATCAGCCAGCGCCGCCGTTCGGGGAAGAACCCCTGGTCGGTGAAGGTGTAGTAGGGAACCTGGACGAGCGGTATCCGCCGCGGACCAGGGCAGGAGTCATCGGCGCAGACCTGCAGCACGGCGCGGCCCGACATCGGCGCGGCACCGACCTGGACCTGGAGGCCGTCCGGACCGCCGCGTTCGACCACCATGTCGTAGACCGCGCCCTGCGGACCGTGGGCGGTGGCGAGCGGCGCCCCGTCGCCGCAGCCGTCCGGGCAGTCGAAGATGCCACCAAAGTCCAACGACCTGAGTTCCGCTTCCGGCGGCATGCCGGGCGCTCCGCCACCGAACGGCGCGATCCCGGTTCGGCGGCAGTCCGGGGTCGTGCACCAGCCGACCGAGAGCACGCCGGTGGACGGCGACCAGAAGGCGACGACGGGTTGTCCCCCGGGTCGGGCCCGGATGATCAGCCGCGCCGGCGAGTCGCCGGGCGACTGGAGCGCGCCGTCCACGGCCCCGAAGCTGGTGACCGTCGGGTCCACACAGCGGACGTCGTGGCAGCGGATCAGTTTCAGCTCGACCTTGCTGGCCTGACCGCCGGCCGCCGCGCCGCCGGAGCCCGGGGGCCGGATCTCCGTGGCGCTGGCGAGCAGGATCTCCCCGGCCGGGGACAGGGTGATCGCCGCCGCGCCGGAGCCGCGCAGCGCGCTCAGCTCCCCGCCGGCGCGCCGGCATACCCGGCGGGCATCGCACTGCTCCAGCTCGTACTGGCCGAGGGCGTAGACCGAGCCGTCCGGGCCGAACGCCGCGTCCCCGTACGGCGCGAACATCGTCACGGAGAGCGCGGTCCGGCGAGTTGTCCGGCACCGGTCGTCCAGGCAGTCCTCGATGCCGTTCTGGCCGACCAGGATCGGACCCCGATCAGCGGGCCAGGCCACCGCGACCATCCGGTGCAGGGATCCCGGTAGGACGGTGACCTCGGGCAGTCGCTCCGCCGCGACGACGCCGCCGGCGAGCACCGTGGGGAGCAGCACCCCGGCGACACCCAGCGGGACGGCGAGCCGCCTCGCGCGCCGGGTGAACGGGCGGGCGGGATCGGGGCCCGGCGGCGTCCCGTCACCGCCGCGCGCCTGGCGCAGCCCGGGCAGGTCGCCGTACACGGCGAGCAGGGTCCACGCCTGGACGGCAGCCACCGCGATCAGGCTCAGGTCCCGCAGCAGCCAGGCGAGGGCGCCCTGGATCGGCCCGGAGACGCGCTCCTCCAGGTGTCCGAAGGCCCAACCGTGCAGCAGGGCCGGTGCGGCCACCCCGACCATCAGGGAGAAGGCGAAGCTCGCCACCAGACCGCGTACGTCGACGGAGGCCGCCCGGAACGCCGCCCGCCCACACAGCCCGTCGAGGACGGCGATCGGCGGGACCAGCGCGACGCGGACCAGGAGCGGGGCGATCGCCAGCGCGAGCAGCGCCCCGACGACCCAGACCACCGCCGGACGGGTGGGCAGCACCAGCCCGAGCAGGAGAAACGCGGCGAGCACCGTACCGGCCCCGGCGAGCAGGGCGGCGCAGACCGTGGGGAGCGCCCGGAGGGCGCGGCGCAGTGGCCGGTCGAGCGGGGCCGCCGCAGCGATCCCGGCGGTCACCGCCCAGGCCCAGACGACCGGCACCACGAGCGCGTCGACCACGCCGGCCGGCAGGACGAGCAGCCCGTTGACGACCCGCGCCGGATCGGCGCCGGCGAACGGGAGCAGCCCGAACAGCACCCGGACCAGCGAGAGCGGTACGAGGACCGCGGCCAGGACGGGGAGCGCGGCGCGGCGGCGCGGGGTCGGCATGGCCCGTACGGTAGGGCCCCGACACCATCCCGGCTGCCCCGTCACGCCGCGGACGTGGCCGGACGCGTGAGCGACCGACGCTCAACTGCCTGCTTGCGCCGGCCCGCAGATCAGGTCGAGTTGGGTGTCCAGGGCGGCGAGCGCGGTCTCGGCCGGATAGTGCCCGCCGAGCAGGTAGATCCCGAGTCCTTCCAGGACGGCGAGCAGGCCCACGGCGGCCCGGTCCGGGTCGACCCGGTGACCGGCGGGCCGGGCGGTCTGTGCGGCGCGGATCTGCCCGGCGAGGAAGCCGAGCAGGGCGGCCGTCTCCTGATGCAGGGCCGCGGCGACGCCCGGCCGTACCGCCGTATAGGCCAGGAAGGCCACGGCCACCCGGCCGTCCGCCCGGCGCGCCTCATCCAGGGGCAGCAGCTCGACCAACATGGTGCGCAGCAGCGTACGCGGGGCGGATTGGCCACCGAGCGCGGCGACCGCCCGGGTGACCCGGGCCTCGCTGTGTTCGCGCACGACGGCGAGGGCGAAGGTCATCATCTCGTCCTTGGTGCGGAAGTAGTGCTGCACCATCCCGGCAGAAACCCCGGCCTCCGCCGCCACGTGGCGCAGGCTGACCGCCTCCAGCCCGCGTTCGGCCGCCACCCGCATGAGGGCGTCGGCGATCAGCTTGCGGCGCTCGCCGTGGTCGACCCGCTTCGGCATCCGCCCATGCTTTCACAATACGAGTGCATTGACAGGCCGGACCCCCGCCGGATACGTTGCGACTGCATTGCAAAAACGCGAGCGGCCGAGGGGTGACCTGTGCGGGGGCGAGATTTGGGCGCACTGCTGGCAGGCGCCGTCCGGTACGAGATCGGCATGTGGCGCAGTCTCTTCCGCTGGCTCCTGCGCCGACCACAGACCACGGAACCGGGAGCCGAGGTCTTCGGCTACGTCGGCGTGGTGCAGCCGATCCTGATCGCCTTCATCGTCCTGTCAGCGGTCGAGATCCCGATCTTCGACCTGATCCTCCGGCACACGCTGCCCTGGCCGTCGGTACGGACGGTCGTGCTGGCGCTCGGCGTCTGGGGCCTGCTGTGGATGATCGGACTCTTCGCCAGCGTCTCTAATTAGCTAAGCGATCCTGAGTCGGATTGAGTGTCCGGGATCGTTTCCCACCTGGGTGGGGTCGCGTGGGCGTGGAGGTGGAATCCGGCGCCCAGGGCGGCTCCGCGTGGCCGGTGGCCGGTGGTGGGTGTGCTGATCGTGTTCACGTCCTGGTGCCGGTGGGCTGCGCGGGGCAGCCTGGGCCGGTCCGTTGGTGCGTGTCCCTCCGGACGCTTGCCCGCCCGGCCGTGGTGGGGCCGGGTGGGGGAGGGTGCCCTGCGTCGCCTGGGCGCGGGGCGTGGTGGCTGGTGCCGGGTGGGGCCGGTCTTCGACCGATCCTCCCGGCTGGTCTTGGTGATGACCGCGCAGGCTTCGAGTGTGTCGACCACGGCACAGATGATCATCTGTCCGCTGGTCTTGTCGGTGACGGTCTTGGTCTGGTGGGTGAGGCCGCGGGCGGCGATGCGCCGCCAGGCGCCGTGGTCGCGGTCGCCCTGCCAGCCGCACTCTTGCCTGTTGGGGCAGATGGCCCATTTCCAGCCTGGGGTGGTGGGCTGGTCGGGTGCTTTGCGATGGTGCAGCGGGGTAAGGCACTGCGGACAATGTTTGGAGGTGTTGCGGGCCGGGACGCCGACCACGGCGATACCGGTCTCGGCGGCGAGGTGCCGCGTCCGGTCGACGATCTGCCCGCGGACCTGCTGCGACAGGCGCGTGTTCAGGGTGGCGCCCATGCCCTTGGCTTCCAAAGATCGTAGGTCTTCCACGTAAATGACGGTCGCGCCGGCGGCGATCGCCTGGTCCACCGTCCAGCGGGCGGCGGCCCAGGCGAGCGCGGCGTTCAGGTTCTGGCGGCGCTCGGACACGTGTCGGATCTCGTCGCGCAGCACGGCAAGCTTGCCGAGCAGGTGATGCTGCGAGTCGACGCCGATGAGCCGCTGATAGTGGTCGGCCTTGGCGCACAGCCGCTCGGACAGGCGGCGCAGGCGATGCTGCTTGGCCAGCACTCCGGCAGCCCGGAACTGGCCACCAGCCCCCAACGCGGTGATCCGGCCATCGGCATGCCGTCGCAGGGCCCCCGCGCTCAGCAGCGTGTTGAGGCCCCAGTCCACCCCGAGCGCCACCGGGTGACCGGTGCGACGGGCTGCCGGCACCGCATGCGTGTAGGCGACGTCGGCGCGGACCTGCCGGCCGACCACGCGCAGGGTGGGTAGGTGCAGCACCGCGCCGGCCGGGACGGTGGGCGGCAGGGTGATCGGGCAGGCCACCCACGTCCAGTCCCCGTACGTGACGGGATCCGGACGGGTGGGCAACTGCAGGCGCAGCAGCACCCTGCCTGGGTCGGTGTCGCTGCGTTCGATGGTGGCCTGCTGCCGGTCGCACGCCGCAAGCAGCAGCATCCGCGGCACCTTCGGGATGCCTTCCAGTTCGAACACGTCCACCGGGAGGCGGCCGTTGGCGTTGAGGAACCGGGCCACCTGCCGCGTGCGCGCTTTGACGACGTCGGCCGGCAGATCCTTCCCGCCAGGGATCGCCTCCCGCACCTGATCCCACTCCTGCCCGGTGCGCTTACGCGGGTCGGCCGGCCAGGATGCCAGGACCGCGGCGGTCAGATCGGCACGCCACGTCACCGACCGCAGCCCACGGCCGGCCTGCTCCTGCGCCATCCGCACGATCCGATCATTAACCCTCATACCCTCCGGGACGGTGACGGTCCAACCCAGCCGCCGCAACGCCATCCACGCGTTCGACGGCAACCGTCGGCCCCCCGCGTCCACACCGGAGGCCAACACCTGCACATCGACGGCGTTCCACCGCTGCGCCAACAGCCCAGAGACCATGCCCGCCACCAGATCGGCACACCACCCGACACGCTCGGCCAGCACCGCCTGGGACAGGACCTGCCCGGTCTTCTCATCCACACCGGCGCGCACAAAAGCCCGGACGCAGGCGGTGCGGGAGGCCTCGCCCGCAGCCAGCGACACCATCCGACTCACCCGCCACCAACCTCACCACACCCAGACCCGGCCAACATGACAGCACCGCCACACGGCAACACTCACCGCCGGCGCAGACCACCCCCACCGCCCCGCATCAAACCAGAAGACACCGACACCCACGACCGACCAACGATCACTGACGATCCTTAACCAGGTCCTTCAGCCTCTACGCCGCGCACTACCCGGACATCGTCCGATACGGCCTGCGGCGTCTGCCGACGCCGACGCCGCCGCCGAACTCGCCCAGGACGTGTTCGTCGTCGTCTGGCGACGGCGCGGCGAGGTCCCCGAACGCGCCCTCCCGTGGCTCTACGCCGTCGCCCGCCACGCCGTGGCCAACCGGTGGCAGCACGGGCGGGGCGCCCCGACCCTGCTCCCACTCAGCGAGGCCGACCAGGTGCCGGCCGGGCTCGTCGGGCCCGACGGGGTGGCGCCGGTGCTCGACCTGCACCGGGCGCTGCGGGCGCTGCCCGAGGCCGACCAGGAGATCCTCCGGCTGGTCGGCTGGGAGGACCTCAGCGTCGCCGACGCCGACGCCGTGCTGGGCTGCACCCGGTCCGCCGCCGCGGTGCGCCTGTTCCGGGCCCGGCGGCGACTGCGGTCCGCGCTGGCCACCTGCTCGCCCCGCCACGATCCCCGGCCGGCGTCCGCCCATGTCTGGGCCTCCACCGATGTCTGAGCGTCCGCCCATGTCCGAGAGGAGCAGCATGCACACCCAGCAGCAGGTCCGCGATCTTCTGGGCCCGGCCGACCCGGCCCGTGGCGTCGTCGTGGCGGCGGCGCCGCTCTCCGCGCACGACCTCATCCTCCGCGCCGAGAACGCGGCGCCCACGGCGATGCCCTCGTCCCGCCGGCGCCCGAGCCGCCGCACGCTCCTCGTCGGCGCGGCCGTCGCGGCGGTGGCGTCCGCCGGTCTGGTGCCGGTCCTTCGGCGCCACCCGGCATCCACTGGACCGACCCCGCAGGCCGACGGGACCGTGCTCCAGCCGTGGGCTACGAGATCGCCACCGACGGCGAACCGGCCGGACCGCACCTGCGGGCGCTGGCCGGGCACCTGGTTGATGCGTCCTACGACCGTGAGGGCGGCCGCTACGCCTACCAGCGAAGCAAGTCCTGGGGCGGCATGAGCTTGCTCTCGCCCGAAGGCTACGTGGCCAGCTACGTGGACGAGCGCCGCACCTGGACGACGCCCGACGGGCGCCGGTGGTCCGACCGGACGGTGCTGGACATCGAGTTCCCGACGCGGCGTCCCGGGACTACTGGACGAGGCAGACCCCCAGACCGGCCCCGTCGGGAACGAGGCCCCCCGACGGGCCTCGCGAGGAACCCCGGGACCTGGCCGCCGGGCGGCGGCTGCCCGGTGACCCTGCGGCACTCGCCCGCCTGCTGCGGAGCGGCCGGCCGGCCGGCGACGTGGCCATGGCGGTGTACGGGGTCTTCTCCGAGCACCTGGTCCCGCGGCGGACCCGCGCCGACATCCTCAACATCCTGGCCGGGATTCCCGGCTTCGTGTGGCGGGGCCGCGTCGTCGACCGGGCCGGCCGCGCCGGCCTCGGCGTGACCGCCGACCTCACCCCAGCGGCAGGGCAGCAGCCGGAGCGGGCGCAGATGCTGCTGGTGTTCGACCCGGCCACCGGCGAGCTGCTCGCGCACGAGTACCTGGAGCTGGCCCCGCACCACCGGGTGCTGCACTACGCGCTGCTGCTCGAGGGCCGCCGCACCGAGACGGTCGGCTGACCGTCGTACCGTCGTGGGCGGGGCGCGCGTCCCGCCCACGACGTGCGTCGGCGCGCCATCGGTGAGGAGTTCGTGCGCGGGATGCGCGCACCCGCTAGCGTCTGCGGCCATGACTGGTGTTGCGCTCGCCGAAGAGCTGCTGCTCCTCGCCTATGACGACGAAACCGGCAAGGCCACCATGCCGCGGATCAGCCTGGATCTCGGGATGGCCGCCGCGGTGCTGGTCGAGCTGGCCCTGGCCGGCCGGATCGCGTACGCCGAGGGTTCCCTGGCGGTGATCGACCCGGCCCCGACCGGCGAGCCCATCGCCGACGCGGTCCTGGCCAAGATCGCCGCCGACACCCCGCACACCCCGTCGTCCTGGGTGCAGCGGCTGCGGCACGGTCTGCGCGACCGGATCCTCGGCGACCTGTGTGGGCGGGGGGTGGTCCGGGACGTCGACGAGACCGAGCTGGGCTTCATCCACGTGCACCGGTACCCGGTCGCGGACGCCTCCGTGGAGGCGGACATCCGGCACCGGCTCGCCACCGCGCTGACCAGCGGGCAGCTCCCCGACGAGCGGACCGCCGCGCTGGCCACCCTGGTGGCCGTGCTGCGAATGGAGCCGGCGCTCGGCCTGACCGGCAACGCCGCCACCGACGCCCGCAAGCGGCTGGAGGAGATCGCCAGCACCGCCGGCTTCTCCGGCGACGTGAGCCTGGACGACAGCGTCGTCCGTCCCTCGATCAGCCTGGTCATCGCGGCCCTCGCCGAGGCCGTCGACGCCGCCCTCGGCAAGCGGTAAGGAAGGGCCCCCTCTCAACGCCTGCGGTAGAGCAGGGGCCCCTCCTCAACAAGAACGGACCCCTGCTTACTGCTCAGTGGCCGAGGGCCTGGGCCACCTCGGCGCGGAGGGTGGCGACAGCGGCCGCCGCGCGGGTGCGGGCCGCCGCCACGTCGCCGTCGGTGACCGGCTCCACCACCTCGAGGTACGCCTTGAGCTTCGGCTCGGTCCCGGAGGGGCGGATCACCACCCGGGCGGCGTCGGTGCGCAGGATCACCACGTCCGCCCCGGGCAGCAGGTCGGACGCCTCGGTGACCGGGTGCCCCAGCAGGGCGGTCGGCGTCGCCGTCCGGATCCGGGTCATCATCTCCGCGATCATCCGCAGGTCGTCCACCCGGACCGAGAGCTGGTCGGTGTGGTGCACGCCGAACTCGGCGGCCAGCTCGTCCAGCCGGTCGTTGAGCGTCCGCCCCTCGGCCTTGAGGCCGGCGGCCAGCTCGGCGACGGTCAGCGCGGCGGTGATCCCGTCCTTGTCCCGGACGTGCGCCGGGGCGACGCAGTAACCGAGCGCCTCCTCGTAGCCGAAGACCAGCGGCTGGGTCCCGCCGCCGGCCCGGACGATCCACTTGAACCCGGTCAGCGTCTCGTCGTACGGCAGGCCCCGCGCGGCGCACATCGCCCGCAACAGGGACGAGGACACGATGGTGGTGGCGTACAGGCCGGTCACCCCGCGCCGCATCAGGTGGTCGGCGAGCAGCGCGCCCACCTCGTCCCCGCGCAGCATCCGCCAGCCGCCCGGCGCCGTCGGGTCGGGAACGGCGACCGCGCAGCGGTCCGCGTCCGGGTCGTTGGCGATGGCCAAGTCCGCCCCCGTCGAGCCGGCGAGCGCGACGAGCTTGTCCACCGCGCCCGGCTCCTCCGGGTTGGGGAAGCTCACCGTGGGGAACGCCGGATCCGGCTCGGCCTGGTCGGGCACCACCCCGGGCACCGGGAACCCGGCCCGGGCGAAGGCGGCGGTCAGCACCGCCGCCCCGACCCCGTGCAGCGGGGTGTACGCCACCTTCAGGTCGCGCGGGCCGGTCGGGTCGACCACCTCGGCGGCCCGCTCCACGTACGCGGCCACCAGGTCGTCGCCGAGCACGTCGCCGGCCGGGCCGAGCGGCACCTTGGCCAGCGGCCCGACCGCCCGGATGGCCGCCTCGATGCCGGCGTCGGCCGGCGGCACGATCTGCGCGCCCGCGCCGAGTTCCCCACCCAGCCCGGCGCCCAGGTAGACCTTGTAGCCGTTGTCCTGCGGCGGGTTGTGGCTGGCGGTCACCATCACGCCGGCCACCGCGCCGAGGTGCCGCACCGCGTACGCGAGGACCGGAGTGGGCAGCGGACGGGGCAGCAGCAGCGCCGGGCGCCCCGCGCCGGTGGCGACCTGGGCGGTGCGCTCGGCGAAGGCCCGGGAGCCGTGCCGGGCGTCGTACCCGATCACCAGCGGGCCCTCGCCGCCCTGGTCGGCGAGCCAGCCGACCAGCCCGGCGGCGGCCTGGGTGACCACCGCGAGGTTCATGCCGTTCGGGCCGGCCCGCAGCGGGCCGCGCAGCCCGGCGGTGCCGAAGGTCAGCGGCCCGGCGAACCGGTCGGCCAGCTCGGGCGCGCTGCCGGGCAGGCCGTCCAGGACGGCGCGCAGCTCGTCGCGGCTGGCCGGGTCGGGGTCGTCGTCGAGCCACCGCCGGGCGTGGTCGCGAAGTTGGTCGAGATCGGTGATGTCCGCCGCCATTGCCTCTTGATAGCACGGCGGCGGATCACCACTGCCCGTCGGCCTCGACTCAGCTGCCTCCGCCGAACTTGAACGAGCTCGCCATCGCGTCGAAGATCGGCTTGCTGGCGGCGAAGTCGCCGTCGTTGGCGGTCAGGTAGAACGAGTAGATCTTGCCGTCCTGCGCGACGCCCCGCCACACCCCGTGCCGCTTGCTGTCGCCGTCGCCGCAGGTGTACTCGAACTCGGCGGCCGGCTTGCCGGCCAGCGTCGTGTCGGTCATCGCGAGCTGCTCGTACGGCTTGGCGCAGGACTTGGCCTTGGTGCCGAGGTTGCGCGAAGCGAACTCGGCCCAGCTCTTCGAGGTGCCGTCCCACTTCTCGGCGAGGACGCGCACCTTGCGGCCGTCCTGCTTCGGGTCGACGAAGTCGACGAAGACGCCGCCGGCGTTCTTGTCCCAGCCCTTCGGCACCTGGAGGGTGACGCCCTTGACCGACTGCTCCTGCATGTCCACCGGGGGCGCGGCCTGGGCCGTCTCGGTGGGCAGCGAGGTCACGATCGGGGGCGGGCCGTCGTCGCCGCCGCCGGAGAGGGCGATCACCCCGACCAGCAGCAGCACGGCCACCCCGCCGGCCACCGCGAGCTGCACCTTGCGTGGCCAGCCCTTGACCGTGCCGACCAGCTGGCCGACGCCCTTGCCCTTGCCGGGGCCGCCGGCCGGGGCCGGGGCGGTCCACGGCTGCCCGGTGCCCGGCACCGACCACTGGTTGCCCGCGTACACCGGCTGGGTGGCGTCCGCGCCCCGGCCGTAGACCGGCTGGGTGGCGTCCGGGTGGCCGGTGCCGATCCGCTGCGTGGCCTCCGGATATCCGCCGCCGAAGCGCTGGGTGGCGTCCGGCCGGACGCCCGGCGTGATCCGCTGCATCGAGTCCGGCCAGCAGATCGGAAGAGCACACGACAGAACTCCAGACACAAAATACGCGATAGCGTAAGGAGTTTTAGACTTG
>NZ_JBSGJR010000052.1:0-20825 GCF_053605645.1 Micromonospora sp. NPDC003776 | reverse complement strand
GCTGCGGGCGACCACGGCCGGCGGCCCCGACGGACCGCCCGGCACCGTCCTGGCCAGGCAGGTGGTGCTGGCCACCAACGCGTTCCCGCCGCTGCTGCGCCGGCTGCGCGCCTGGCTGGTGCCGGTCTACGACTACGCCCTGATGACCGAACCGCTCACGCCGGCCCAGCGCGAGTCGATCGGCTGGACGAACCGGCAGGGGCTGGCCGACACCGGCAACCAGTTCCACTACTACCGGATCACCACCGACGGCCGGATCCTCTTCGGCGGCTACGACGCGGTCTACCACTACGGCAACCGGATGGCCCCGTCGCTCGAGCAGCGCGAGGCCACCTCCACCGCCCTGGCCGCCCATTTCTTCACCACCTTTCCCCAACTGGCGGACCTGACCTTCAGCCACCGCTGGGGTGGCGTCATCGACACCTGCACCCGGTTCTGCCCGTTCTTCGGCACCGCGTACGAGGGACGGCTGGCGTACGCGGCCGGGTTCACCGGGCTGGGCGTCGGGGCGACCCGGTTCGGCGCCCGGGTCATGCTCGACCTGCTCGGCGGCGCGGAGACCCCGCTGACCCGGCTCGACCTGGTCCGCAGCAAGCCGCTGCCGTTCCCGCCGGAACCGTTCCGGGCCACCGGCATCAACCTCACCCGCTGGTCGCTCGCCCGCGCCGACGCGCGGGAGGGGCGACGCAACCTCTGGCTCCGTACTCTCGATCGTCTTGGACTGGGGTTCGATTCCTGATGCGCATCCTGCTCGTCGGCGCCGGCGGCGTCGGCTCCGCCGCCGTCGCCATCGCCGCCCGCCGTTCCTTCTACGAGACCGTCCTGGTCGCCGACTACGACCTGGCCCGCGCCGAGCGGGCGGTCGCCGGGCACGGCGAGCGCTTCGTCGCCGCCCGGCTCGACGCCTCCTCGGCCGACGCGGTCGCCGCGCTCTGCCGCGAGCACCGGATCACCCACGTGCTCAACGCGGTCGACCCGCGCTTCGTCATGCCGATCTTCGACGGGGCCTTCGCCGCCGGGGCCCACTACCTCGACATGGCGATGTCGCTGTCCCGCCCGCACCCGACCACGCCGTACGCGGAGACCGGGGTGAAGCTCGGTGACGAGCAGTTCGCGGCGGCCGCGGCCTGGGCCGACGCCGGCCGGCTCGCGCTCTGCGGCATCGGCGTGGAGCCCGGCCTCTCCGACGTCTTCGCCCGCTACGCCGCCGACGAGCTCTTCACCGAGATCGACGAGATCGGCGTACGCGACGGCGCCAACCTGACCGTCGACGGCTACGACTTCGCCCCCTCGTTCTCCATCTGGACCACCATCGAGGAGTGCCTGAACCCGCCGGTGATCTGGGAGTCCGCGCGGGGCTGGTACACCACCGAGCCGTTCAGCGAGCCGGAGGTGTTCGACTTCCCGGAAGGGATCGGCCCGGTCGAGTGCGTCAACGTGGAGCACGAGGAGGTGCTGCTCATCCCGCGCTGGGTCAAGGCGAAGCGGGTCACCTTCAAGTACGGCCTCGGCGACGAGTTCATCGAGGTGCTGAAGACCCTGCACAAGCTCGGCCTCGACACCACGTCACCGGTGCAGGTGGGCGGCGTCTCGGTCGCTCCCCGCGATGTCGTCGCCGCCAGCCTGCCCGACCCGGCCACCCTCGGCGACCGGATGCGCGGCAAGACCTGCGCCGGCACGTACGTGACCGGCACCGGCACTGACGGCCGGCCCCGGAAGGTCTACCTCTACCACGTGGTCGACAACGAGTGGTCCATGCGGGAGTACGGCCACCAGGCGGTGGTCTGGCAGACCGCGGTCAACCCGGTCGTCGCGCTGGAACTGCTCGCCACCGGCGCCTGGTCCGGCGCCGGCGTGCTCGGCCCGGAGGCGTTCCCGCCGGTACCCTTCCTCGACCTGCTGACCGGCTACGGCTCGCCGTGGGGGATGGAGGAGCGATGACCCGCTACGGCCCGATGTTCGGCCCCGACGTGACGTTCCTCGGGGTGCCGCCATGCACCATCGAGGAGCCGGTGACCTACGCGGACGCCGACGTCGTGATCGTCGGTGCGCCGTTCGACGGCGGCACCTCGCACCGGCCCGGCACCCGGTTCGGTCCGTCCGCCATCCGGCAGGCCTGCTACCTGCCGCACGACGGCTCCCGCCCGTCCCTGGCCATGCGGGTCGACGGCTTGCAGGACCTCTGCGTGTACGACGCCGGTGACGTGGAGATGTTCTCCGGCGACATCGAGCGGTCGCTGGCCGCGCTGGAGTCGGCGGTGCACGCGGTCTCCCGGGCCGGGGCGATCCCGATCGTGCTCGGCGGCGACCACTCCATCGCCCTGCCGGACGCCACCGGGGTGGCCCGGCAGCACGGCTTCGGCCGGGTCTCGTTGGTGCACTTCGACGCCCATGCGGACACCGGGGACATCGAGTTCGGCTCCCTGCACGGGCACGGCCAGCCGATGCGCCGGCTCATCGAGTCCGGCGCGGTACGCGGCGACCGCTTCCTCCAGATCGGCCTGCGCGGCTACTGGCCGGGTCCGGAAACCCTCTCCTGGATGGCCGAGCAGCGGATGCGCTCGTACGAGATGACCGAGATCGTGGCTCGCGGGCTGGATTCCTGCCTCTCGGAGGCGTTCGGGATCGCCACGGACGAGTGCGAGGGGGTGTTCCTCTCCGTCGACGTCGACGTGGTCGACCCCGGCATGGCCCCCGGCACCGGCACCCCCGAGCCGGGCGGGTTCACCTCGCGCCAACTCCTCGACGCGGTGCGCCGGGTCTGCTACGAGCTGCCCGTGGTCGGCGTGGACGTGGTCGAGGTGGCCCCGCCGTACGACCACGCCGACATCACCGCCTACCTCGGCAACCGGGTCGTCCTGGAGGCCCTGTCGGCGATCGCCCGCCGCCGCCGCGACGCCGCCGGCGGCCCACCCTGGAACCCCCACCAACCGCTCCTCGACGCCCGCTGACCCCCTCCCTCAGGTTTAGTTCGGGCTATAGTTGAGGGGTGGGTGCTGCCAAGGGGCGTTGGTCGGTCCGAGTCACCGGTGAGCTCCGCCAGTGGCTACGAGACCTGCGTCGAACCGATCCCGGGTCGTACGAGAGCGTGCGGGTGGCCGTGGACAAGCTGGCGGAGGTCGGGCCGGGGTTGGGACGGCCGCTCGTGGACACGCTCCGGGGCAGCAGTATCAGCAACCTCAAGGAACTTCGGCCCCGGTCGGGGCGGGACGTGGCGATCCGCATTCTCTTCGTCTTCGACCCCTGGTCGCAGGCGGTGCTCTTGGTCGCGGGGAACAAGGCGGGCAGCTGGACTCGCTGGTATCAGCAGAACATCCCGCTGGCGGAGGTCGCGTACAAAACTTGGCTCGACGTTGAGCGCGAGCGAAGGGGGGAGTCGTGACAGAGTTCTACGACTGGGACGAGGTGCGGGCCGACCTCGGCGGTGACGACGCTGCCTACGAGGAGGAGCGGACCCGGACCGAGGCCTGGGTGAACGCCTTCCACCTCGCCGAGGAGCGGAAGCGGCTGGGGCTCACGCAGCGGCAGGTGGCCGAGCTCATGGGCGTCACCCCCGGTCGGGTCAGCCAGATCGAGAACGGTGACCTCGATGTGAACGAGGTGGCCACGCTGGGCCGGTACGCGAACGCGCTCGGCGCGAAGTTGCGGATCATCTTCGACTACGGGGATGACCTCCGCCAGATCGCTTGACTTCCCGCTGCACCAGGGCCGACCCGTCGGAGGGGCGCGACAGCCGGTGATGCTGTTGCCCTCGGGGAATCGTCGTACGGATGCCCCAGGCTCGACCACGACCACGACCACGACCACGACCACGACGGGTACGGCTGCGACGAGTAACGATCGGCGTGACGGACACCGGGGCCCCTGTTGTAGGAGGCCCCGGGCTGGTCAGGCGAGGTGGGATCGGATGAGGAAGCGGAGGCCCTCGGGGGCTTCCAGGGAGAAGCCGCTGCCTCGGCCGGGGACCACGTCGACCGTGAGCCTGGTGTGTTTCCACAGCTCCCACTGGGACTTCGACATCCAGAACTCGACCGGTTCGGGGACGCCGTCCACGGAGAGCGAGGCGAGCAGCACGTCCGACCCGCCGGTACGGAACTCGCCGGCCGGGTAGCACATCGGGGCGCTGCCGTCGCAGCAGCCGCCGGACTGGTGGAACATGAGCGGGCCGTGCGCCTCCCGCAGCGACCGGATCAACTCGGCCGCTGCGGGAGTCAGGCTGACGGGGTCACCCATCAGAAGAAGCCCAGCTTCTTCGGGGAGTAGCTGACCAGCAGGTTCTTGGTCTGCTGGTAGTGCTCCAACATCACCTTGTGGTTCTCCCGGCCGATGCCGGACTGCTTGTACCCGCCGAACGCGGCGTGCGCCGGGTAGGCGTGGTAGCAGTTCGTCCACACCCGGCCGGCCTGGATCGCCCGGCCGGCCCGGTACGCGGTGTTGATGTCCCGCGTCCAGACGCCCGCACCGAGGCCGTAGAGGGTGTCGTTGGCGATCTTGACGGCGTCGTCCAGGTCGGCGAAGGAGGTCACCGAGACCACCGGGCCGAAGATCTCCTCCTGGAAGATCCGCATCGAGTTGTCGCCCTCGAAGATCGTTGGTTCGACGTAGTACCCGCCCGACAGTTCGCCGCCGAGGTCCGCCCGGGCGCCGCCGGTGAGCACCTTCGCGCCCTCCTGCCGGCCGATGTCCAGGTAGGACAGGATCTTCTCCAGTTGGTCGTTGGACGCCTGCGCGCCGATCATCGTCTCGGTGTCCAGCGGGTGCCCCTGCTTGATCTGCTGCGTGCGGGACACCGCGGCGGCGAGGAATTCGGAGTAGTGGCCCTGCTGGATCAGCGCCCGGGACGGGCAGGTGCAGACCTCGCCCTGGTTGAGGGCGAACATGGTGAAGCCTTCCAGGGCCTTGTCCCGGAAGTCATCGGAGAGCGCGCTGACGTCGTCGAAGAAGATGTTCGGGCTCTTGCCGCCCAGTTCCAGCGTGACGGGTTTGATGTTCTCGCTGGCGTACTGCATGATCAGCCGCCCGGTGGTGGTCTCGCCGGTGAACGCCACCTTGGCCACCCGCGGGGAGGAGGCGAGCGGCTTGCCCGCCTCGACGCCGAAGCCGTTGACCACGTTCACCACGCCGGGCGGCAGCAGGTCGGCGACGAGTGAGAGCAGGTAGTGGATCGACGCCGGGGTCTGCTCGGCGGGCTTGAGCACCACCGCGTTGCCGGCGGCGAGCGCCGGGGCCAGCTTCCAGACGGCCATGAGCAGCGGGAAGTTCCACGGGATGATCTGCCCGACCACCCCCAGCGGCTCGTGGAAGTGGTAGGCGACGGTGTCGTCGTCGATCTCGCCGAGCGAGCCCTCCTGGGCCCGGATCGCGCCCGCGAAGTAGCGGAAGTGGTCGATCGCCAGGGGGATGTCGGCGGCCAGGGTCTCCCGTACCGGCTTGCCGTTCTCCCAGGTCTCGGCGATGGCCAGGGATTCCAGGTTCTCCTGCATCCGGTCGGCGATGCGGTTGAGGATCAGCGCCCGGTCGGCGACGGAGGTGCGGCCCCAGGCGTCGGCGGCGCCGTGCGCGGCGTCGAGGGCCTTCTCGACGTCCTCGGCGGTGCCCCGGGCCACCTCGCAGAAGGCCTGCCCGGTCACCGGGCTGGGGTTCTCGAAGTACCGGCCGCCGTGCGGCTTCACGTACTCGCCGCCGATGAAGTGGTCGTAGCGGGATTGCCAGTGGGTGGGGGCGTCGTAGCGCGTCATGGGTACCTCCGCCGTCCGTGGGTGGTGGATGGCGGAGGACGTTAGTTTCCCCGACGTTGCAGCAACGTTGCGCGCGGCAGGTCGTACTCCTGGGCCAGCTGGTGGGCGCGCGCGACGGCGAGGGGCCGGCGGGGCGCGCCCGGCGGCAACGCCCGGGCCAGGGCCTGCCACGCGGTGAGGTCGTCGGCGCCGGCGGGCGTCGCGGTCCAGGCCGCGAGCAGCGCCGGGTCCGCGGTGGCCAGCACGGCCGCGCGTAGCTGCCCGTCGACCAGGCGGCGCAGTCGGGCGACTCCCGGCGCGTCCGACCCGGGCAGCAACGGCCCCGGGTACGCCTGCAGCGCCCCCGCCGGGTCGCCGTGTTCCAGCAGCTGGGTGACGGTACGGAAGTCGGCGCGCACGGTCGCCCGGAGCCGGTACGGGCGGGAGTCGAGCAGCTCCTCGCCGAGTGCCCGGCGCAGCCGGGACAGTTCGGCGCGGAGGGTGACCGGGTGCAGCCGGTCATCGCCGTACAGGTCGATGCCGAGCTGCTCGCCGGAGCGGCCTTCCGGGTGGTCGAGCAGCAGCACCAGCAGCTCGCTGTGCCGGCGGCCGAGCCGGATCCGCCGCCCGCCGATGCGCAGCTCCGCCTCGTCGCGGCCGAGGGCGGCGACGTGCAGCACGTCCGGGTCGGCCGGTGCCGCGCCGGCCAGGAACGCCTCGGCCGCGCGGGCGGTGGCCCGGACCAGCGCGAGGCTCTGCGGGGTGGCCAGGTGGTCGCCGCCGGTGATGTCGACCGCGCCGAGCAGCCGGCCGGTGGTCGGATCGTGGATGGGGGCGGCGGCGCAGGTCCAGCGCTGCACCGGCCGGACGAAGTGCTCGGTGGCGAAGATCTGCACGCTGTGGTCGACGGCGAGGGCGGTGCCGGGGGCGTTGGTGCCGGCGTGGGTCTCGTCCCACCGGGCGCCGGGCACGAAGTTCATCCGCTCGGCGTGCCGGAGCACCCCCGGATGCCCCTCCACCCAGAGCAGCCGCCCGTACGCGTCGCAGACTGCCATCAGGTGCGCGCCGTCCTGGGCGATCCCGCCGAGCAGGTCGCGGAAGAGCGGCAGCACCCGGGCGAGCGGGTGGGCGGCGCGGTAGCTCTCGAGGGCGTCGTCGGCCAGGTCGACCGGGGCGGTGGTCTCCGGGTCGAGCAGCGCGGACCGTTCCCAGGACCGGCGGACCACTTCCCGGACCCGGTCCGCGGTGGCGTGTCCGGCGAGGAACGCCTCGTGGGCGGCGCCGACCTGCGCGATCCGCTCCGCCGGATCGGCGCCGAATTCCAGGGCGAGCCACGGGTCAGCCATGGGCGACCTCCTCGCGCCCATGGTGACCCAGCTCACCCGTGATCGCCAATACCGGTTGCCGGGCGGATCGACGGGCGCCCATCCTGTTCGTCGGCCCGCAGCGGGCGGGCCGGTGCGCACGGAGGGGACGGTCGTGGTGGTCGGGACGCGGGAACGGATGATGGTGCAGCTCCAGTTGGTCAGCGGTGACCGCCACCTGGTCGCCTGGGTGCCCGACGACCGCCGGGTACGGGTCGGTGTCGAGCTGTCGCTGCGCGACCACGCGGAGCCGGAGCGGTTCTGGCGGGTGCTGGCCAAGGGGGAGCCACGGCCGGCCGTAGCCATCAAGCGCGGCTGGCAGAACGACATCTGAGCTCTGCGGGCCCGGCCGCGACCGATGGGTCGACCGGTCCGGGTGGGCGCACCTTCACCACCCGGACCGGTCGGCAGGGCGCTCAGCCCAGCCCGTTGACCGACGGAGTCCGCTCGCAGCATCTGGGCAGCGGGCCCCGGATCAGTCCGTAGCGGGCCGCCAGGAAGGCGGCGTCGCTGAGCGTGTCGTTCCCGGTCACCCCGGCAACCACGAGCCGCCGGCCGAACTGGAGCGCGACGGACGAGGCGGCGGAGATCGTTCCGGCCGCGGTGACAGTGCGGCCGTCGGTGCCGAAGCTCTGGTCCAGTTCGCCGTTCGGCAGGTAGCCGGCCAGCGCGACATTCGGGAACGCCTGGCCGACCGCGACGAGCCGGCCGCCCGGTCGGAGCAGCACCCCGTTCGCGCCCGCTCTGCCCTCGAAATCGGTGCGCACCCGGCCGGTGCCGTCCCCGAACGTCCGGTCGAGTGCGCCCTCGGGACGGAACCGCATCAGTCCGAAGCCGCTCGAGTCGTTGAGGTTGCCGGTGACGCCCGCCGCGATGATCCGTCCCGCCGGGTCCAGGACCAGGTCGTTGAGGCCGTTGATGCCGGCGCCCGGGAAGCGTTCCAGCACCCTCCCGGCGATGCCGAAGCTGGGATCCAGTCGTCCCTGTTCGGTGAGGCGGGCCAGCGCGAACCAGCTGACCCCGAAGTTGGCGACGCCGCCGAGCACGATCCGACCGTTCCGCTGCACACCGAGGGCGAAGGCACCGGCGTCGTTGCCGGGCATCGGCACGATCGTCCAGCCGCCGGTGCCGAAGCTCGGGTCCAGCCGGCCGTCGGGCAGGAACCGGGCGGCGGCGAAGCCGGGGTTGCCCTGGGCGTCGTTCGCCCCACCGGCGGCCAGGATCCGTCCGTCGGGGAGGACGACCACGTCGTTCGCGCCGCCCTGACGGAGCGGGCCGACCGGTGCCACCGTGATGCCGCCAACCCCGAACCGCCGGTCCAGTTGGCCGTCGGGCCGGTAGCGGGCCACCGCGAAGCCGTACTGGTCGGGCCCGAGGCCGGCGGTGCCGACCACCACCAGATCGCCCCTCGGGGTGAGCGCGACCGCCCGCGCGCCACCGCCGCCAACCGGCGGCAGCGGGGTGACCACCCGGCCGTTCTCGCCGAACCCGGTGTCCAGCGTGCCGTCGCAGCGGTACCTGGCCAGCAGGAAATCCGGGCTTTCGCCGTTCTGGTCACCACCGACCGCGACGATCGAGCCGTCCGGTAGGACCGCCAGATCGTTGGCCTGCACCGCCCGGTCGGCGAACCGGGTGACCGCGACGCCCCGGATGCCGAAGGTCGGGTCGAGCTGGCCCGGCCCGGCGGCCCGGCCGGGCGGCACCTGCCCGTACGGGTCGGCCGTGCTGCGGGGCACGTCGGCCGGGAGCACCGGCACCTGCTGCTGCTCGCGGAGGAGGGACAGGAGGTCGGGCGGAGTGGTGGGAGTGGGCGTTGTGGTGGCGATCGGCTGCACCGCCGCGGCGGCGGAGGTCGGCCGGGTGACCGACGTGGCGCAGCCGGCCGTTACCGCCATGGTGGCGAGCAGCGCCAGGCCGGCGAGGCTCAGGCGCGAACGACAACGGGAAGACGTCATGGAACACCTCTGTCGGTGAAGGAGCCGCAGAGTCCCATCAGACGCGACAAACGGTCTGGAAGCGGATAAAACTCGGAATTGTTCACCGGTCGGCATAGCGGTGAACGAGCAGCGCTCCCACGCCGTACCAGTCGGCGAAGTCAGGCCGACGGACGACGGGAGTTTGCGGTGTGGGTGCAGCGGAAGCACGTACTGGCGGGTGGGGTGGCGGCGGTCGCCGCGGCGGCGGTGGCGCTCGGCACGGGTCTCGGTTTCGCCGACACCACGCCAGCCCGGGCGAGCGTGTGCCAGGGGCCGGTGACCTTCTCGGCGGAGGGCGGGGCACCGGCGGCGACCAGTGACCGGTTCCCGGTGGGCACCCGGCTGCGGGTGACCAACCTGGACAACCGCCGGGCGGTGACGGTGACGGTGACCGGCCCGTCGGGCAGTTGCGTGCTGCTCAACGCGGCCGCGATGGACCTGGTCCGGGAGCCGGGCAGGAACGTGATCCGGCGCAACGTGGTGGAGCGGCTCGACGGACCGGCGACCCAGCCGGCCAGGCCGGGTGCCGGCGAGACCCGGCCCGGCAACGCCCAGCCGGGCGCCCCTGCTCGGCCGGGCGGTGCGGCCGGCCGGACGGTGTGCGGCGGTCCGATCACGTTCTCGGGCGAGGCCGGCGCTCCGGCGGCGACCAGCGGCCAGTTCCCCGCGGGTACCCGGTTGCGGGTGACCAACCTGGACAACGGCAAGGCCGTGACGGTGACCGTGACCGGCCCCTCAGGCAGCTGCGTCCTGCTCAACGCGGCCGCGATGGACCTCATCCGCGAGCCCGGCAAGAACCTGGTTCGCCGCAACGTGGTGGAACTGCTCGGCTGAGCCGTGGAACACCATGGCGGTCTCCGGATTCGGTGACCGCCATGGTGTTGCACCGCACGGTTCAGGCGATGCGGCGGACGCGGCGCAGGGCCAGGTAGAGCAGGAGCGCGGCAAGGGCGACGAAGATGCCGGTCTCGATCCACTGGAACAGCCAGAACCGGTCCCCCGGCTGGTACAGCTCCCAGTTGTAGGCACCGGGCTGGGCACCGAGTTCGGACCCGCAGCGGCCGCCATTCGGTCCCTGGCCGCCCGGCGGACACATGATCCGGGTGTCGGCCGCCACCATCTCCCCGTCCGGGTTGCGCACGCCGCTGGCGAGGACCCAGTTGCCCCGGTCCGCCTGCAGGGGTTCCGCCCCCTCGATCGGGAAGGTGAGGGTGCGAGCGGGCTGGTAGTGCGGTCTGGCCAGGATCGCCACCGCCGCCCGGACCCCGATGAACGCGGCCAGCGTGACCCCCATGGCGGGCAGCATCCGACGCCAGAGGGTGCCGGCGAAGATGCCGAGCGCCACCGCGAAGAGGGTGTAGCCGATCGGGGTGATGCCCTGCAGGTCGAAGACGATGGGGCCGAGGCGGCCCTCGTGCGCGGCCTGGGTCAGCGGGCTGACCCACCAGGCCATGCCCAGTCCGTAGCCGATCGCCAGGGTCACCGTGACCGCGACGGCCAGGCCGAACTTCACCAGGGCCCACCGCGTCCGGCCGACGCCCTGCGTCCAGGCGAACCGGTGCGTGCCCTGCTCCACCTCCCGGGCGACCAGCGGGGCGCCCCAGAACAGACCGACGAGCGCCGGCAGGACGATGAGCAGGACGGCCACCAGGTTCAGGCTGGCGTACCGGTTGGTGAACTGGCGGAACGCCGAGTCGCAGCCGTTCGCGGTGACCGGATCGACCGTCGAACGCGCCAGCTTGTCGACGCAGTCCGGCAGCCCGAGCTCGGTGAAGCTGTGCCGCATCGACAGGCCGATCGGGATCATCAGGGCCGCCAGCGCGGCGAAGCCGAGAAGGGTGAAGAGCAGCTGCTTGCGGTGCTGCCGCCAGGCCAGCCAGGTCATGCCGGCACCTCCCAGGCCGCGTGGCTCGTGGTGGTTACACCCTCGGCGAGGTACGCCAGCACGAGGTCCTCCAGGGTCACGTCGTGCACCGTCCATTCCGGAGAAAGGGCATCACCGCTCGTGCGGACCAGCAGTGTCGACTGCCGGGCGGTGTGGCTCGCCCGGACCACCGTGTCGACCCCCTCGATCGGCTCGCCGCCGTGCCGGGGACCGACCAGCTGCCGGTGTGCGGCGACCAGGTCGTCGACCGCGCCCGCCAGGTGCACCCGGGCGGCCTGCAGCACGACCAGGTAGTCGCAGACCCGTTCCAGGTCGGCCAGCAGGTGCGAGGAGAGCAGCACGGTCGTCTCGGAGTCGGCGACGCTGCCCATCAGCGACTGCAGGAACTCCCGGCGCGCCAGCGGATCCAGGCTGGCGACCGGTTCGTCGAGGAGCAGCAGCCGGGGCCGCTTCGCGAGTGCGAGCGCCAGCGCGACCTGCGCCCGCTGGCCGCCGGACAGCTTTCCGACGGGCAGCTTCGGCGGGATGCCCAGCTGGGCCAGCCGGTTCCGGGCGAGCGCCCCGTCCCAGCGCTTGTTCATCCGGCGGCCCAGCTCCACCAGCTCGGCCGCGGTGAAGTCGCGGTAGAGCGGGGTGTCCTGGGCGACGAAACCGACCTCGGGCAGCACCGACGGGGTGGCGTACGGCGTCTCGCCGAAGATCCGCACTGAGCCGGCGTCCGGCCGCAGCAGGCCGACCGCCAGGTGCAGCAGCGTGCTCTTGCCGGCACCGTTGGGTCCGACGAGGGCGGCGATCCGCCCGGCGGGCAGGCGCAGCGAGCAGTCCCGCAGCGCCCAGGTTCTGCCGTACCGTTTGCCGAGCTGCTCGGCCTCCAACGCGATCTCCATCAGCTGTCCTCTCATCCTGCTGAGGCGGGTTGGGCGCGCGCCGTCTCGGCGGCGAGCGCGGCCCGCATGGTGGTCTCGACCAGGGCGGTGACGTCTTCCGGGGTGAGTCCCGCGGCGCGGGCACGGTGTAGCCAGGCCACGAGCTCCTCGCGGAGTTCGGCCTGATCGGCCAACGCCGAACCGGCGACGGTCCGGCGGACGAAGGTACCCACGCCGGGGCGGCCCTCGACCAGACCTTCGATCTCCAGTTCGCGGTACGCCTTCAGCACTGTGTTCGGGTTGATGGCCAGCGACTGCGCGACGTCGCGGACCTTCGGCAACTGGTCGCCGGGCGTCAGCAGCCCCACTCGCAGGGCCTGTTTGACCTGCTGGATCAGCTGCACATAGGTGTTCACCTTGGACCGGCCGTCCAGTACGAACTCGATCACACGACGCCCTTCTATTGTCCTACGACAGTAGGACTATAGAACAGGACTGGGACGCACGGGACCCCTGTGGAGGATCGGACGTGTCGGAGGGAGGCCGTGATGTGTCGGCCTGAGCGTCCTGACCGACTACTTACGGCGAGCCGAGCAGGCGCTGGCCGCCGGCGATACCGGGCCTGTCGAAGAGTCGGCCCCGTTCCGGTGCAGGTTCCTCGAGCCGGCGGTGCCGGTCGGCATGCTGTGGCGGCGATGCCGCCCTCGTGCCGCTGCTGGCCGGCTTCCCGGCACGGCGACCTCAACCTGGCGGCGCCGGACTTCTCGACCGATGAGGCGCGGGTCGACGGCGACGACGAGGGCCTGCCTGCTCCGGCTCAAGCCGGCGTTCGTCGGCGAGCGTGCCGCGCGTCCGGGACGAGCGCCGACGACGTCGCCGCGGTGTGGCGGACCGCCGAGGAGCGGAGGGGTGGGCTGGCCGAGGAGCTCGTCGCCGAGACCGTGGGGGAGTTGCGGCGCATGGCTCGGTAGGCGTTTGCCCACGGCGTCGCCGCGTACTGCCGGGATCTGCCGCTGGGCAGGGGGACCGGACGGTGGGTGGAACACCATGGGCGGCACCTGGGGGAGATCGACGCCCATGGTGTTCCACGACCGGGGCTGACCGGGGTCAGCCGAAGGCGGCCTCCAGGATGTCCAGGCCACGGGCCAGCTCGTCGTCGGAGATGACGAGCGGGGGCAGGAAGCGCAGCACGTTGCCGTACGTGCCGCAGGTGAGGGTGAGCAGGCCGGCGGCGTGGCACGCCGCCGAGATCGCCGCGGTGGCGGCCGGGTCCGGGATGACGGTGCCCGGCTGCACGATCTCCACGGCGAGCATCGCGCCGCGGCCGCGTACCTCCGCGATGCGCGGGTCGCGGGCGGCGACGGCCCGCAGCCGGTCGCCCATCACCTGACCGATCCGCCGGGCGGCAGCGGCCAGGTCCAGCTCGTGCATGGTCTCGATGGCCGCGAGGGCGGCCGCGCAGGCGATCGGGTTACCCCCGTACGTGCCGCCGAGGCCGCCGACATGCACCGCGTCCATCAGCTCCGCCCGGCCGGTCACCGCCGCCAGGGGCAGGCCCCCGGCCATGCCCTTGGCCAGGGTGACCAGGTCCGGTTCCACGCCCTCGTGCTGACAGGCGAACCAGTCGCCGGTGCGGCAGAAGCCGGTCTGGATCTCGTCGGCGACGAACACCACCCCGGCCGCCGTCGCCCACTCGCGCAGCGCCGGCAGGAAGCCCTCGGCCGGTACGACGAAGCCGCCCTCGCCCTGGATCGGCTCGATCAGCAGCGCGGCCACGTTCTCCGCGCCCACCTGCTTCTCCACCATCTCGATCGCCCGCGCCGCCGCGGTCGCGCCGTCCAGCCCGCCGTCGCGCAGCGGGTACGACATCGGCACCCGGTAGATCTCCCCGGCGAACGGCCCGAACCGGTGCTTGTACGGCATGTTCTTCGCGGTCAGCGCCATGGTCAGGTTGGTCCGGCCGTGGTACGCGTGGTCGAAGACCACCACGGCCGGACGCCCGGTGGCGTGCCGCGCGATCTTGACGGCATTCTCCACCGCCTCGGCGCCGGAGTTGAACAATGCCGAGCGCTTCTCGAAGCTCCCCGGAGTCAGCGCGTTGAGCTGCTCGCAGACCGCCACGTACGACTCGTACGGGGCGACCATGAAGCAGGTGTGGGTGAAGCGCTCGACCTGCGCGCGTACCGCCTCGACCACCCGGGGGGCGGAGTTGCCGACGTTGGTCACCGCGATGCCGGCGGCGAAGTCGATCCACTCCCGCCCGTCGACGTCGGTGATGGTGCCCCCGCCCGCGCGGTCCACGTACGCGGTGATGGTGCTCCCGACGCCCCGGGCGACCGCCGCCCCGCGCCGCTTGTGCAGTTCCTCGCTCGACAAAGCTCAGCCCTCGATGTTGTGCATGACGTGCTTGATCCGGGTGTAGTCCTCCAGGCTGTAGACCGAGAGGTCCTTGCCGTGTCCGGAGTGCTTGAAGCCGCCGTGCGGCATCTCGGAAACGAACGGGATGTGGGTGTTCACCCAGACGCAGCCGAAGTCGAGCCGGCGGGTCATCCGCATCGCCCGGCCGTGGTCCTTCGTCCAGACCGAGGCGGAGAGGCCGTAGTCCACGCCGTTGGCCCAGCGCACCGCCTCGTCCTCGTCGGAGAACCGCTGCACGGTGATGACCGGGCCGAACACCTCGTCCTGGATGATCTCGTCCTGCTGCCGAACGCCGGAGACCACGGTCGGCGCGTAGAAGTAGCCCCGCTCGCCGAGCTGCGAGCCGCCGGTCTCGACGCTCGCGTGGTCCGGCAGCCGGTCGACGAATCCGCGCACCCGCGAGAGCTGGTTGGCGTTGTTCAGCGGGCCGTAGAGCACGTCCTCGTCGTCCGGCGCGCCGGTCTTCGTGTTCCGGGCCTGCTCGGCGAGCGCGGCCACGAAGTCGTCGTAGATGCCGGGGCCGGCGAGCACCCGGGTGGCGGCGGTGCAGTCCTGGCCGGCGTTGAAGTAGCCGCCGACGGCGATCGCCTCGGCCGCCGCCGCGATGTCCGCGTCGTCGAAGATCACGACTGGGGCCTTGCCGCCCAGCTCCAGGTGCGTCCGCTTCAGGTCGGGTGCGGCCGCGGTGGCGACCTCCATGCCGGCCCGAGTCGAGCCGGTGATCGAGACTAACTGCGGCGTCGGGTGGGCGACCAGGGCGCGGCCGGTGTCCCGGTCGCCGCAGACCACGTTGAACACGCCCGGCGGAAGGAACTCCGACGCGATCTCCGCCAGCAGCAGCGTCGACACCGGCGTGGTGTCCGACGGCTTGAGCACCACCGTGTTGCCGGCCGCGAGGGCCGGCGCGATCTTCCAGACCGCCATCATCAGCGGGTAGTTCCACGGGGTGACCTGGGCGCAGACGCCGATCGGCTCACGCCGCACGTACGAGGTGTGCCCGGCCATGTACTCGCCGGCCGAGCGCCCCTCCAGCAGGCGGGCCGCGCCGGCGAAGAAGCGGAACTGGTCCACTGCCGGCGGCAGCTCCTCGTCGGCGGTGAGCTGGCGGGGCTTACCGGTGTTGCGTACCTCGGCGTCGACCAGCTCGGCCGCCCGGGCCTCCACCGCGTCGGCGAGCTTGAGCAGGGCCTTCTGCCGCTCCCCGGGGGTGGCGTCGCGCCAGCCCTCGAACGCGGCGGATGCGGCCTTCATCGCCGCGTCCACGTCCGCCGCCCCGGACACCGGCGCCTGGGCGAACACCTCGCCCGTACAGGGGTCGATCAGGTCGGCGTAGCCGCCGTCCACCGGGTCGACGTACTCGCCGTTGACAAAGTTGCGCAGCTGCTGCTGATCGCTCATCAAAAGTCTCCGAGGGGTGGCCGGGGGAAGAGTCAGCGGAGGTTATCGCAATCTGACTGCCATCTTGGCTACTGAATTCGCGGCAGACAAGGCCTTGAGCAACTGTTTCCGCGCGAGCTCGGGTGGTCTACGCTGCCGGACGTGGAGCCCAGAGCCTTCTACGTCGCCGGCCGCCCCACCCACGGTGCGGGCGAACTGACCGTCACCCACCCCTACGACGGGCGCACGGTGGGCCGTACCACCCTCGCCACGCCCGACCAGGTCGAAGCCGCCGTCGCGGCAGCCGCCCGGGTGGCCGCGGAGGGCGCGGCCCTGCCCGCGCACGTCCGCGCCGCCGCCCTCGACCACGTCTCCCGCCGGCTCGCCGAACGGGCCGACGAGGTCGCCGCGCTGATCACCGCCGAGAACGGCAAGCCGGTCAAGTGGGCGAAGGCCGAGGTCGGCCGGGCCGTCTCCACCTTCCGCTGGGCGGCCGAGGAGGCTCGGCGCTTCTCCGGCGAGCTGCAACGCCTGGACACCGATCCGGCCGCCACCGGCCGGATCGCCCTGGTCCGGCGGGTGCCCCGCGGCCCCGTGCTGGGCATCGCCCCGTTCAACTTCCCGCTGAACCTGGTCGCGCACAAGGTCGCCCCGGCCATCGCCGTCGGCGCGCCCATCATCGTCAAGCCCGCCCCGGCCACCCCGCTCTCCGCGCTGCTGCTCGGCGAGATCCTCGCCGAGACCGCGCTCCCCGAGGGGATGTTCTCGGTCCTGCCGCTGCCCAACGAACGTGCCGCCGAACTGGTCGCCGACCCGCGGCTGCCGGTGGTGTCGTTCACCGGCTCCGGGCCGGTCGGCGCGGCCATCCGCCGGGCCGCCCCTGACAAGCACGTCACCCTGGAACTCGGCGGCAACGCCGCGGCGGTGATCTGCGCAGACTGGTCCTCCGATGAGGACCTCACCTTCGCCGCTCACCGCATCGCCACCTTCTCCAACTACCAGGCCGGCCAGTCGTGCATTGCCGTGCAGCGGGTCTACGTGCACGAATGGCTCTACGACGGGTTTCTGCCTCGGCTGGTCGCCGCCGTGCAGGAACTGCGCGCCGGCGACCCCGCCTCCGAGTTGACCGACGTCGGGCCGCTGGTCTCCGTGGAGGCCGCGGAACGGGTCGAGGCCTGGGTGGACGAGGCGGTCGCTGCCGGCGGCACCATCGAGGTCGGCGGACGCCGGGAGGGGGCCACCTACCCGCCGACCGTGCTGTCCGGGGTGCCGGCGGACGCCAAGGTCTGCCGGGAGGAGGTCTTCGGGCCGGTGCTGGTGGTCGCCCCGGTCGCCGACGACGAGGCCGCGTTCGCCGCCGTCAACGACTCCGCGTACGGGCTGCAGGCCGGCGTGTTCACCCATCGACTGGACGTCGCGTTCACCGCCGCCCAGACCCTGGAGGTCGGCGGGGTGATAGTCGGCGACGTGCCGTCGTACCGGGCCGACCAGATGCCGTACGGCGGGGTGAAGGGCTCCGGCGTCGGCCGGGAAGGGCTGCGCAGCGCGATGGACGACTACACCGAGCAGCGGGTGATGGTGCTGACCGGCCTGGCGCTGTAGCCACGCCGTCCGGCGGGCCAGCCTGGCCCGCCGGCGCCGCAGCGCCCTGCCCGACCGTGTTCTACCAGGACGCCGCCCGGCCACTCGGCGGTTGACCCCCTCACCAGGTCCCGTCGTCGGGTACCCGGGCGGGAGCCCGGCCGAGCAGCGCGGTGGTGAGGGCCGCGCCGATGTCCGGGCCGAGAACCACTCGCCGGCCTGGTCCAGCGCGAAGATCCCTACGCCCGAGGGTGGGCTGACGGCTTGGCGCTTGGACCGGACAACGGGCGGCTGGAGGCCGGCCAATGACATCGTGGACGAGATCCTCTTCGCCATGGGCGGCGACATCTTCGTGCCCACAGCGGAGCAGTTCGTCCAGCGGACCCGAGGAAGAACGGGGGCACGATCTCAAGGGCGACGGGGCGATATTCGCTCTCTACGAGACGGTCAAGGCGACTGAGGACGTCGCTATCGCCGAGGGGCGCCCATACACGGTCGAAGAAGCGGCGCTGATCGCCGGCATCCGGCGGAGGACGTACGTGATGTTTGAGAGCAGTTGCAGCAGGCGGGCGACCGGCGCGACCATCGCCTCCAGCCCCTCCTGATCACGGACGGCCAGAAATGCGTTGCGGGTGGCGGACCCGGGGACAAGGGTCCTGGCATGGCTGATGCGACTACCAGCGGGGAGAACCAACAGCGCCGTTTCGGCTGGGAGAACATGTTCCTCCACCCTGACGACGACCCGCGGTCCGAAGGCGGGTTCGACGACGAGTCGAGCATCCTGGTCAACTACCTCCGAGACCAGCGCCTCACGCTGGAGCTCAAGTGCGCGGACCTCGACGCGGAGCAGTTGGCGCGTCGCGCCGTACCGCCGTCGACGATGTCCCTGCTGGGGCTGGTCCGGCACCTCGCCGAGGTGGAGCGGGGCTGGTTCCGCCGCACGATGGCCGGCGAGGACGCGCCCCGGATCTGGCGCACCGAGGCGGACCCGGACGCCGACTTCGACGGCGCCGTGGCCGACCCGGCGGTGGTCGAGGAGGCGTGGGCGACCTGGCGGGCGGAGGTCCAGTACGCCGATCGGTTCGTCGCCGAGGCCGCGGACCTGGGCGCCAAGGGACACCGGGGCGACCTGACGATCTCGCTGCGCGAGCTGCTGGTTCACATGATCGAGGAGTACGCGCGGCACAACGGCCACGCCGACCTGCTGCGTGAGCGGATCGACGGGCGGATCGGGCAGTGAACGACCGCCGGGGTCGGCAACGGGCGTGCCGGCACACTTTCCGGTACCGCACCCCCGACCTGGACGAAGCTCACGGATGACAGGCAGAGTCACGGCTACCGCCGGAAGCGCCGACGTGCACGTCGGGGGGACGCGGGCCCGGAGAGCGGGCGTGCGGGGGCGGGTCGCTGGCTACGGTGAGCGGGTGACGAGTTCGCCGAACCTGCACCTGGCCCTGATCTGGGTGGCGGGGATCCTGCTCGGCCTGGTGATCGGGTGGCTGACCATCGGTGGGGCCGCCGGGATCGCGCTGGGCATCGGCCTCGGGGTGGTCTTCGGGATCGCGTTCGCTCAGGCCGGCCGGCGGTCCGGCCGGAGGTGACGCCCCGACAGCCGGCAGCCCCGCAACAACCAGCGCCGGAACAGGCAGCGCCAAAGCAGGCAGCCGCAGGACAGACAGCGCCGGGACAGGCAACCTCAGACCAGGCAGCCGCCGGAGTACGCCACGTCCCGCCCGCCGACATCGCGGAGGCGCTGCGCGTACAGGAGGAGTTGCGGGTGCGGGTGGACCTGGTCGGGCCGGGCCCGACCGCGCCCGCGACGGTGGCCGGCCTGGACGTGGCGTACTCGGAAAGCGGTGACCGGCTGGCTGCGGCCGTGACGGTGCTCGACGCCGCCACCCTGGCAGTGGTGGACGAGGCGGTGAGCGTGGGCCGCCCCGCCTTCGGGTACGTGCCGGGGCTGTTCGCCTTCCGCGAGCTGCCCGCGCTGCTGGACGCCCTGGACCGGCTGGCCGTCCGACCCGACCTGATGGTCTGCGACGGGCACGGGCTGGCGCACCCGCGCCGGTTCGGGTTGGCCTGCCATCTCGGTGTGGTCACCGGCCTGCCCGCGATCGGGGTCGGGAAGACGCCGCTGGTCGGCACGTGGGTGGAGCCGGGGCCGCGCCGGGGCGACGGGAGCCCGCTGCGGGACGGCGGCGAGGTGGTCGGCCGGGTGCTGCGTACCCGGGACGGGGTCAAGCCGGTGTTCGTCAGCGTCGGGCACCGGATCAGCCTGGACAACGCGGTGGACCGGGTGCTGGCGTTGACGCCGCGGTACCGGCTGCCGGAGACCACCCGGACCGCCGACCGGCTGTGCCGCCGGGCCCTGGCCGCCGCCCCTGCCTGACCGGCCGCGACGCCGCCCGCGCGGAAGGCGGCCGGAGCGGCTCCGCCGGGAGGTGCGAGCGCCGGAGCGACCCGGCGGGGCGCGCAGGAGTGCTGAAGCGGACACCCGGGCCTGCGTCGACCGTGGACGGGGGTGTCAACTGCTGCCGAGGGAGTGTTTTGTAGGCGGCAGAGACGTGTTCTGCTGCGGTGTTTGGGCGAGGGGCTGCGGGTGTGTCGTACCCGTCGCCAACACTGATCCCGAAGGGGGGTGAGTGGGGGTGGGTGTGCGCAGTGTGCAGGCGTATCGTTTTGCGCTCGATCTGACCCCGGCTCAGGAGCGGGCGGTGCTGGCGCATGCGGGCGCGGCGAGGGTGGCGTACAACTGGGCTCTGGCCAGGGTGAAGGCGGTCATGGACCAGCGTGCCGCGGAACGCTCCTACGGCACGCCTGAGGAGCTGCTGACCCCGGCCCTCGGGTGGAATCTCGCGGCCTTGCGTAAGGCGTGGAACCAGGCGAAGTCGGATGTGGCGCCGTGGTGGCCGGAGTGCTCGAAGGAGGCGTTCAACACCGGCCTGGACAACCTGGCCCGCGGGTTGAAGAACTGGTCGGACTCCCGGGCAGGCAAGCGGGCCGGTCGGCGAGTCGGGTTCCCGCGGTTCAAGTCCCGTCGTCGCAGCACGCCGAGTGTTCGGTTCACCACGGGTGCGATCCGGGTGGAGCCGGACCGTAAGCATGTGGTGCTGCCCCGGCTGGGCCGGCTCAAGCTGCACGAGTCCGCCCGCAAGCTCGCCCGCCGCTTGGAGGCGGGCACGGCTCGGATCCTGTCCGCGACCGTACGCCGTGACGGCGGGCGGTGGCATGTCGCGTTCTGCGTCGAAATCGAGCGGGCCGAGCGCACCCCGACGCGCCCGCACGCGGTGGTCGGTGTCGATGTGGGGATCACCCACCTGGCGGTCTTGTCCACTGGCGAGATGGTGCCCAACCCGAGGCATCTGGACGAGGCGGCGCAGCGGATGCGGCGGCTGTCCCGGCGGCTGTCCCGGCGTGTCGGCCCGGACCGGCGCACCGGCCGGCGGCCCTCACGTCGGTGGGAACGCGCCCGCCGGCAGGTCGCTGCAGCGCATGCGCGGGTGGCGAACTTGCGGCGTGACGGCCTGCACAAGCTGACTACCGGGTTGGCCCGCGAGTACGGCACGATCGTGGTCGAAGACCTCCACGTGGCCGGCATGCTGGCCAACCGGCGGCTGGCCCGGCAGGTCGCGGATGCCGGC
>NZ_JBSGJR010000051.1:0-21007 GCF_053605645.1 Micromonospora sp. NPDC003776 | reverse complement strand
CCGTAGCCTCATCCGCCAGGCCTGGACCCTCTACCGCTGGGACACCCGCTCCACCCGCCGACCATGACGTCCCACCTATTTGCGGAAGCTCTTAGTGTTCGCAGCAGAGATGGCGGTTCTCGGTGGAAGGGAAAGCGGTGGCACGTACCTGGCTATCCATACGGGTTGAGCTCGTTTCCGGCCGTGGCATCGACCTGTGGCCCCGACCTGGCAGAGTGTTTGCGGCAAGCCGGTCACATACGTTCGCCCGATTCGCGGACGCCATCGACCTGGCGTTCGCCCGCTGGGACCTGGCCCACATACACATGTTCACGCTGGCCGACCAGAGGCAGATCACACCGCTGGAGCTGTGGGACGGCGAGGCCCCCGAGGGCAGCATCGACAGCGACCGCACCAAACTGAGCCGGCTGGGTGGCGCAGAGCAGTTCGCGTACGTGTTCGACTTCGGTGACGACTGGGCCCACCTGTGCACGGTCGCGGAGTCCCGCATCGACCCGCTGGAGACGCTCGGCGGATTGCCGGCCGGGCCGATGCCGTACTTCAGTATGGCCGGCGCTGGGACGGCGACGACGGCGACTCACAGCCGCCCAAACCGCCGCGCCAGCCGCTCGCCGAACTTCCACCGCTGCTGCCGTGGTGGGGACCGCGCCAACGCGGACAGTAACGGCCCGGGAGTTCAGCCGACGAAACCACCTTGCGCACCTTCACGCATGCCTATCTGAGCATCCGAACTCGTACGCGTCGCTTCCGAAACCAAACTGGCCTCCCCGCCCACCTGGGCGTCCTCGGGTTGCAATCGTGCCGATCGCCAGCACGTGGCCGGATCCAGCCTCCGACGACGCTGCTGCACCGGAGGCCAGACCCGCGCGGCACCTTGCCGTCCTAACCGAGCCTGCGCATCGCCTCGCCGATCTCGCCGATCTCGCCGACCGCCGCCTCGGGGATCGCTCCGGCAGCCTCCTCTACGACGAGCAGCCGCGCCCCGGAGATCTCGCGGGCGATCACCTGCCCGTTGCCGACGGGGAAGAACCGGTCCCGGCGGCCGTGGACGACGAGCGTGGGGACCTCGATCTCGGGCAGGCGCTCACGCCAGCGTGGTGTGCAGTCGAGCCGGGCAAACACCATGCCCATCTGGTTGGCCATCTGCACTTCTGGTGTCGTGCCGGGCGTGCGGTCCCAGATGCGCGCAGCGATTGCCCGCGCGGCGACCGGATCATCGCCGAGGATCTCCGCGCCGGCGGCCGCGAACCCCGCAACCGCCTCGCGGTCGGCCCAATCGGGCATCGGACGCGCGAACAGCCGGCTCATCGTCGCCTGGTCATGGTCAGGCAGGTCATCGTCGGGCGGGCCAGGGGCAACCGCGCGGGTGCCGACCAGGGTCAGCGCCGAGAACGCGCCCGGATGGTCGAGCACAGCCACCTGGGCGACCATCCCGCCGACGCCGATCCCCGCAAGGTGCGCAGGCCTCCCGCCGAGCGCGTCAGCAAGGGCCGCCGCATCGGCAGCGAGGTCGCGCAGGGTGTAGGCGGGCGCCTGCGGATCCGTCGTTGTCGACTCCCCGCTATCACGAAGGTCGTACCGCACTGCACGGCGCCCACCAGCGGCGAGACGTTCACACAGTGCATCTGGCCAGGAGAGCATCGTCGTCCCGCCCGCGAGCAGAACTAGTGGCGCGTCGTCGCTACCGAACGACTCAACGCCCAAGGCGATCCCGTTTACGTTGACAGCGGTCATCGGATCACCCGAAGACGCCGTAGGTCAGGCCCGCCGTGGCCGATGTCGGGATCACGCTCCGCTGGACCAGGCTGCAGGCGCTTTCCCGATGAACAGTGATGTCTCGTCGTCCAGCACGACGGGCACGAGGTGCAGCGCCAGTACGTCGAACAGCCCCTCGTGGAGCAGATCGTGGCGCCGCCGCCCATGAGGGTGACGTCGAGGTCCTACCGGTGTCCTGCGACGCCGCCTCGGGTCGCTCGTGCCGGGCGGAGCCGGCGTCGGGCAGATCGCTGGTGACGAACGCGCAGGCGAGGTTGGTTGTCCGCACCGACTCTGGCAGCGGGCTCGGCACGACGACGAACGCGCGCTTGCCGATGATTCGACTCATGCCAGGGCAGACCCGGTCCGGCGCCGAAACTCATCGCTGCCAGGAACACCTAGTCGCGGCGGAACATGGCTCGGTGCGTCGCGGGGTCTATCGACGTTCGGCCTCACCTGCTGATGGAACCGACTGGAAGCTCATGGTCGCTGGCATTCACCGTGGTCCCCGTTGCGGCGCATATCGAGTCGTGATCAAGGAGCATCGCTGCTTCCCGGGACGGGTGCCTATTCTGGGGTACGGGGTACGACGGGATCGGGCCGGACAGGTCACCCCGCGTGACAGCTGCGGCTACGACCCGCTCGGCGCGGCGGCGCCGCATCCGCAGGACCGACGCCGTCACGCCCTGCTCTGCGGCCAGCTGCTCGATCAGCGCGTCACCGAAGCGGGTCGCGCTGATCAGCTCGGCGGCGTCGGCGGTGATCAGCCCGGCCGCTGCCGCCCGCCCGAGCAGCAGATCCGGGTGCCCGTAGGGCATCCTCGGCGAACGCGAGCCACTCGGCAGGTCAGGCGGCAGTTCCTCACCGTCGTCGGCCCTGACCACCGCGGCACCGGCCCGCCACGCCGCCCAGCACAGCCGCAGCCACAGCCGCGGCGGGGCGAGGTCCGCCGCGCGCAGAGCGTGAAGGAACCCGGCGAGGACTTCGGAGTCAACGTCATCGGCGTGCTGGGCGTAGCCGCGGCTGATCCTCGCCGCGAGACGCGTCAGCGCGGGCAGCGCCACACCGATCGCGCCGACCACCCACGCCGGTCCCCGCCGACGGGCGTCGAAGGTCAGCTGCCGCCACACCTCGTCGGTGACGTCGCTGTCGTAGCGCCCATACAGCAGCAGCTTGCGCAACTCGTCCAGCGGCATCGACGTGTCCGGTAGACCCGGCACCGGGCGCGCGTCGAACACCAGCGGCGCGGGTTCGCAGATCAACAGCTGGAACGCCTTCTCGACCGTCGTCAGCACAGTATCGGCCGTCCTCGTACCAGTCATCGGTGCCATGGTCATGTCCCCTCGACGCAAGCGCCCCGCCCTGTGCGGAGGCTTCGAGGCGTCGATTGGGGCAGCCCGACCTGACAGCACGAGCGCTTGTCAGACCGAGGCAGGGCGTGTCGGGTCGTGTCAGGTTCGCGGCCGCGACCCCCGGCGCGCGGTTGTCCGGTTGCCAAGCTGACCGGTTCTGTCAGGCCGGCCGCGGGTTCGATCCGCCTGTCAGCGGCGCACTGGGAGCGTCAGTACGCCCGCCGGTCCGGGGGCCACCACACCCATGACCGACAGAAACCCACGCCGCGCACCGATCCCCGTGGGGGACGTGGTGCCCGGCGACCCGCCCGTGCCGATCACCGTCTGGCCGGTCCCCGCCCCGAAGGACGGCGAAACCATGTCCAACGCGATGGGTGTACGGCTGGTCCACAACCTCACCCACCCATCCGACCTCGTCGTTGACCTGACCGTCGGGCCGCAACTGGCCAGCGCGGTCATCGCCACGGGCCGCCGCACCCACCTGCACGCACCCCGGCAGGCCCGGTGGGGCCGAAAGGCCGCGACACTGATCGTCACCGGCTGGCCACTGGACGACACCACCTCGCCGGTCGACTTCTTCGCCCGCTGCCGCGCCAGCCTCACGCCCGGCGGCTGCGTGGCAGTGCTGCTGACGCACAGCGACGTCACTCTGCCGGTCGACGTCGTCATCGCCGCCAATCGCGCCGGGCTGGCGTACCTGCAGCACATCGTGACCGCCGACCGACCCCCACGGCATGGCCAGCAGGCGCAGCTGGACATCCACACCGACGTACTCATCCTGACCCGCAGCGCGACGCACACCGGAGGCACCCATGGCTGACCCCATGCCCGTCACCTCGGTCTGGCTGACCTGCCAACAGCCCGCCCGTGACCAACGCCGAGGCCGCTACGTCCCGCAAACCTCCAGCCACCCGGGCAAGATGCTGCCCCACCTGGCCGCGCACGCCATCACCTCCTACACCGCACCCGGCGACCTGGTGTTCGACCCGATGTGCGGATCCGGCACCACTCTCGTCGAGGCCATCCACCTCGGCCGGCACGCGATCGGAATCGACATCGAACCCCGATTCACCACCCTGGCCGCCGCCAACATCGCCCTCGCCGCATCGCAGGGCGCCACCGGCACAGCGAGAGTGCTCACCGGCGACGCCACCGCACTGCTCGACCTGGTGCCGGCGTCCGCGGTCGGCCGGGTGAGCCTCGTGCTCACCTCACCCCCGTACGGGCGCGGCACCCACGGCCTCGTGCAGACCACAAGCACCGGGGTACGCAAACGCAACCACCACTACGGAGACCGCGAGAGCGGCAACCTCGCCTACGCGGGATGGACGCGGCTGCTCGACGGGTTCGCCGCGATCCTGGCCGCCAGCCACCAACTGCTACGCCCCGGCGGGACCGTGGTGATCACCTGCCGGCCGGTACGCCGTCAGCGTGACGACCTGATCGACCTGCCGGGGGAGTTCCTCGCCGTCGCCCGGTCGGTGGGGCTGGTCCCGGTGCAGCGGTGCGCCGCGATGCTGGCTGCCGTCCGCGACGGGCAGATCGTGCACCGGGCCAACATGTTCGGGCTGCTCGCCGCCCGCCGAGCCAGGGACGAAGGCATCCCCGTGCACCTGGTGGCCCACGAGGACGTGCTGATCCTGCGGCGCTTCTAAAAGCCCGTGAGTGGGGCTGAAGCAAGTGTGCGCGCTGCGACCCGGCTGTTCTGAGTCATTCCGTGCGGATACCAGGGCTCGGGTAGCTCGGGGAAGCGGCCGGGTGAGGGCCGCCAATGAGATCTCAGGCGTTGGGCGCCCAGCGGATCGGTGCCTTCGCTGAGAGGAATTGTCAAACCTGTGGACGGGCTGGGGCTTGCCGATCGGCTGGAATAGAACAGCGACCGGGAGGTGGAGCTTGAATCTCCAGTAAGGGGAGACGACAGGGTGAGGGGCATGGACGGCGACACGCGATACTCGATCGGCGATCTGGCCCGGCGGACCGGGCTGACGGTCAAGACCATACGGTTCTACTCCGACTCGGGGATCGTGCCGCCGACTGACCGCAGCCCGGCTGGCTACCGGCTCTACGACATCAACGCTCTCGCGCGTCTGGACCTTGTGCGGACGCTGCGCGAGCTTGGACTCGACCTCGCCGCCATCCGGCGGGTCCTGGACCGGGAGACCTCGCTGGCCGAGGTTGCCGCAGCACATGCCGAAGCACTGCAGGTGCAGATCCGCACCCTGCGACTGCGGGCTGCGGTGCTGCGAGCGGTAGCCAAGCGCGGCTCCACCCCTGAGGAGACGGACCTGATGCACAAGCTCGCGAAACTCTCCGATGACGAACGCCGACGTCTGATCAGCGACTTCATCGACGACACATTCGGTGGTCTCGACGCCAACCCAGAACTCGTGGCCATGATGCGCTCGGCCATGCCCGACCTGCCCGACGACCCCACGCCGGAGCAGGTCGACGCCTGGGTCGAACTCGCCGAACTCTCCCAGGACCCGGACTTCCGTGCGTCCGTGCGCCGCATGGCCGAGTACCAGGCGGCCGAACGCAATCAAGGCGACACCACGGGCCTGCACCACGACCTCACCGAAGCCGTCCGCGACCGTGTCGGCCAGGCGCTGGCAGCCGGTGTCGCCCCGACCTCGCCGCAGGCCGCCCCAGTGATCACAGACCTCATGGCCCGCTACGCGCACGTCTTTGGCCGACCCGACGATGCCAGCCTGCAGCGTTGGGTGCTGACGCGCTTGGAGACCGCCAACGACCCCCGCGCGGAACGGTACTGGCAACTGCTCGCCGTGATCAACGGTTGGCCGGTCCCCGAGAGCCTGGCCCCGGTGTTCGACTGGTTCGTCCGGGCTCTGCGTGCCCACGTGAAGCGATAGTGCGAGGTCGATACGCCGTGCACGATTCTCTACGCCACCCGGTCGGCGTCAAGGGGCGCTGCGCGTCGGCACGCCGGTGGCCTACGGCCACCCTTGAACCCGACACGCCGCAGTCCTTGGCGCCTATCCGCAGACTGGCGGCGCTCCGATTTGTCTCCCTCACGAAGGTCCCGCTCGTCCCTCGATTGTGTATTGTGCTCGGATGATTTTTGAGCGGGGGCAGACGATCATCCGCCGGCACCTGTACCCAGACGGCCGGGTCGGCTCGGTGCTGTGCGGGCGGGTGGTCAGCGACGACGAGCGCGGGCTGGCGCTGTGGATCGACGCGGGCTCGCAGGCCATGCGACGGGTCGACCTCGCGGGCCAGCCGACCCGGCAACTGTCGCTGCTCACGTCGCTGCGGATGACCACGATGCTCAGCCTGAGTACGTGGCAACCCTTCCGGACTCTGATGCTGATGCCGCCTGGTGCGGCCCACTCGGTCTGGTGGAGCTGGCGACCGGACGGCGACTTCGACGGCTGGTATGTCAACCTGGAGCGCCCGGTCACCCGATGGGCCGGCGGGGTCGACGTCTACGACCAGGAACTTGACCTGCTCGTGTTCCCGGATGGTAAGTGGTCGTGGAAGGACGAGGACGCGTTCGCCGAGTACACCGGCGAGCCGGCGTTCTGGGATGAAGAAGAAGCCGCCGAGGTCCGAGCCGAGGGCGAACGACTGCTTACCCTGGCCCGCGCCGGAGCCGCACCCTTCGACGGCCAGTGGATGGACTTCCAACCCGATCCGGAGTGGCGACCGACGATGATGCCGCACTGGTGGGAGTTGCCGGCGGACGCGACCTGCTGGGGCCCCGACTACTTCCAGCCTGAGATGTCCGCAACCAGGTCCTAGGGCGCTCCACCTTGTCCCCGTCCGGGGAGGCCGAACGGTCTGGCGACTGCCCGACGAGGAAATCCGCTACCAAGGCGGGGTGGCAGAAGCGGACAGCATGAGCTCTACTGCCACAGTGATGATCAAGCGAGGTTGCTTCTCCTGTGAGAACACCGCCCGGTTTGACGAGCTGCCGCCCCGTGAGCGGATTGCAAGCGATGAGCACTGGCGTGTGGCGCATGCCGTAGGCACCGGGCTGCCGGGCTGGCTCGTGCTCGTCCCGCGCCGTCACGTGCTCACCATCGCTGACCTGACCGATGCCGAGGCAGCCGGGTTGGGCTACTGGCAGGTGCGCCTGTCGCGAGCGCTGCATGCGATGACTGGCTGCGCGAAGACGTACGTCGTGCAGTTCGCGGAGGCGGAGGGCTTCGGCCACGTTCACTTCCACGTGATCCCACGGCCGGCCGATCTGAGCGTTGACCGCCGGGGGCCGAACGTGTTCGGGTTCCTGGGGCAGCCGGACGGCCAGGCGGTGAACGCTGACGAGATGGACGGCGTAGCGAGCGCCCTCGCACAGTGGCTGGCCCGCGCGGCCCACACCAGTCAGGGCCATCACGGGCCATCCACGGGCCAGTAACGGTGGCATGCAGCGGTCACGAGGGGCGCGAGGCGCAGCCCAGCGAGCCGCCGGCCGCAGGCGTTTCGGGCATCACGACCGGTTGAGCACGCTCTTCCAAGCTGAAGCTGAGCCTCAGCTCTGATCGCGGGAAGCCAACGCTCCGACGTTCACGACCCACCCCGTGACCGGCGCTTGTCGATGTCTTGAATCGCGTGGCGGACAGCTAGACGGATCACCCAGTACAGGACGAAGAGGCTCAGCGCGTAGAAGAAAGCGACTGTGACTGAGGACTCGGCAAGCGCAAAATTATCCATGATCGCAAACCATAGGTGCCGGCTCTTGATGCCGCTACAGCCATCCGTACAGCCAAGACCGCCAGCCGGCGCGGACACCATCCGACAGTGACGGACGGGTTGAGCAGGGGAACGACCTCCCTACCAGCCCGCTCCGATCTTCTTCTAATCCCAAGGCCGGCCAGGCCGGCGTGGTCCCGTGAGGGAGTGCGAAGATCGCCTATATGAAGCCAACCAAGAACCCGTGGTGGCAGACAGCAAAGACGCCGAAGCAGGGTTTCATCATGGGAGGCGTCTGGCTCTTCCTGGCCGTCGGGTGGGGGGTCGTGGCCGTCGGAGACCCCACGCCGTGGCATTGGGTATTTGCCGCACTGTGGGCGGTCGGCGGTGTGGGCTACCTGGTGCCAGCCGTGTTGCTGCGGCGACGGCAGCGCGCGACTCAGGGTAGGGCAGGGCCAGAGGGCGCGGCCCGAGCCGGTTGAGGGCCATCCGCCAGCAACGGCCACGAGGATCGGCCCGGTATGAACGTGCAGAGGCACAGGCGGTCCGCATCTAGTCCGCAAGAGGTCGACGGACGGCCGGGGAGCGGTGAGAGATGTCGAGAGCCGTTTTCGCTGCTAGCAGCCCTATCCTCCAGCTCGCCGGGTCGCTCGTCTTGATCTCATAATTCGCCGGTCAACTGACATGGGAGGGCGGACTACCAGGATCCCCGGACGGTCTGGCGACTGCCCGACGAGGAGATCCGATGCTAGGTACCAGCAGCGAGGCGAGACCAGGTGTCTAGCTCGGCCAGCCAATACCGTCGAGGAACTCCTCCACGGCGACCACGACTTGACTGAGCACCGCGATCGACTCGGTAAGCGGGCCGGGTACGTACATACCGTGGTCCGCGCCTTCCACCTCTAGCACGTGGGGTGACAGCCGGCGGGCGATGTCACCGTCCCATAGCTTGTCGGCAGTGCCACCCGCGAGCAGGAACGGCGCTGTCGCACGGTCCAACGCATCAGCCACCCACGGCAGAGTGAGCAAGGGCGTGAGCCACACGGCGGGCAAGGATCTTTCGGCGGCAATCGCTGCTGCGTTCGTCCCGAGCGACTTGCCGATCAGCAGTGGGCGACCGCCAATGGTGTCGACAAGCGGAACGATCTCACCGCCAACCCAGCTCTCGATTTCTGGCTCGTCAGGCTTCGGAAACTCCTGCGACCACGAGTATCGATGCACCGTGGCGCCTCGCAGCTCCGCCACATCGCCGGCATACATCAGCAGGGGAGCGCCCGGTCCGAACCTACCGCCAGGAATCACGACAGCGTCAGCCATGCGGACGACCTTACCCAGACGTTGATGGGCACGGATGACCAACGTGACGCTCGCTGAGCCCAGCCTGACCGCAGCACGAGTGCCAACGGTCGCCACCGGATGAACGCTGTCCACGAGCCGGATGAGAGGCGAGGCGGGTAACGGTGGATGTGGCACGGATCAGAGGGTCTGGCTTAGGAGCCAGACGTGGGAGCCAACCGCGCGAACGAAGCCGGACGAGCCGGGACCGATCCGCTTGCCGAGAGCGCGGCGACCAGGGCGAGGCGGACGTTGCCGAACGGCTGTGGAGGAGTCTTGGGAATCTACGGATCTGATGGTCAGCCGCCGCGTTTCGTACAGCCATCCGTACAACCCAGGCAGCCAGCCAACGCCGACGACATCCGACAGCGACGGGCGGGCTGAGCAGGAGAACGGCTCCCCCTACCAGGCCGCTCCGATCTTCTTCTAATCCCAAGGCCGGTCCAGGCCGCGGACGCCGATGTTGACAACCGTCGTTGAGACTCGTCCGGTAGGGCGCTTCACCTTGTCCCCGTCCGGGGAGGCTGGACGGTCTACGACTGCCCGACGAGGAGATCCGCTCAGCTTCCCGGACCTGCCACGCTCCGCTTGAGCTGCAACAGGCCTGCGGCTGTAGGGCGGAACCGGCATCGTTCCAGGTAGAACGGTTCTAGGTGTGTCTCGAAGTCGACGTGCAGCCACTCGCAACCGGCAGCCGCAGCATCGTCGACCGCGCCCTGGACCAGTTCCGTGCCAACTCCGCGGTGTTGCCAGTCCGGGTCCACTGCCGTGTCGAGCAGGAATGCGTGTGCGCCACCGTCCCAGCAGACCTGGACGAAGCCCACCAGGCGACCGGCATCGAACGCGCCAACCCAGGTCAGCGCGTACCGCCCAAGGCGCTCGGCCCACGGTGTCACCTGCTGGACGTCGCCACCGAAGGCCCGCGCATGAAGGGCGCTCAGCTGCACGTCGTCAACAGGGAAACGCGACACAAGCTCGACTGGCACTCGGCCACGGTACAGGTAGCACGGGCCATCCGTGGGCCGGTAACCGTGGCACGCAGCGGGCACGAGCGGGCACGAGACGCAACCGGGCCGGCCGCCGCCCGCAGGCGTTTCGGGCATCGCGACCGCTTGAGCACGCTCTTCCAAACTGACGGTGCCCTTCAACCGTCTGGGATTGTTACGGTCTGCCGGTGGCGATGAATGTTCGCGTCACCGCGATCCTGATCGAGAAAGACGAGATTCTGCTGCTGGATCAGGACACCGAAGGTGACCGGTCGTGGTCGCTGCCCGGCGGCAAGGTGGAGCCCGGGGAGACGATCGAGGAGGCGCTGGAGCGCGAAGTGCGGGAGGAGACCGGTCTGGAGATCCGGGTCGGGGATCTGCTGTACGTGTGCGATGTCGTGAAGGCGCAGGTCGTTCACCTCACGTTCCAGTGCCGCCGGGTGGGCGGCAAGCTGGGGCCGGTCAGGGCAGGGGCAGACACCCGGCCGATTCGTGCGGTTGAGTTCGTTAAGCTGACGGACCTGCCGTCGCTGGGGTTCGGCGAGCGGTTCGTGAAGTTGGCCCGGGCCGGGTGGCCAAATGCCGGGTCATACATGGGCCCGAAGAGCAACATCGGGCTATAGCGCCCGTACGGCCCCAATATCCAGGTCGGCCAGCGTGCGGCTGCGCAGGGTCCCGGTCTGGCGTGCGAGCGGTCCGCAACCAGTCCGCAAGAGGCCGGCGGAGGACGGGGGTGAACCCGTTCGTGATAGACGCGGCTTTCTTCGGCGGCGGAGTTCTGCTCGCAGCCCAGGGCAGGTATCGGACGCCGTTCACACGTCAGCGGAAAACCTGTGCCCTCGTTCTGGCGCGCGAGCCAGTTGCCGGGATTGGGCGACGAGGCGACCGGCCTCATCCCAGATCTCGGCGTCCTCTTCGAGGAAGCCGCCCGCGAAGTTGCGGGTAGTGTGGCTGACCCGCAACCATCCGCCCGATGGTCTCGCCCGTACGTGCACGGTGAGCTCCACTGTAGGTACCCACCCGAAGACCCCGAGGTCGAAGGCGGCCGTTGGAAGGCAGTCGGCGGCGAAGGCCAGCAGAAGGGGATCGGGCTGGCGACCGTCGGGCATCCGAAGCCAGCCGCGTTGTGCTCCGATGCCTGAGGGCTGTCCGACGGTCCAGCCTACGGTGGACGGGTCGAGCCGGAGGTCCATCTGCCGGATAAAGGGTGCCCGCTCAAGGAACGCGGGCGGTGCCTGATCGGCCGGCACGCAGTCGTCCGGCTCCGGCATGCGGGGAGGAGCGGCCGTGGTGCGCACCTCGTCGGTCAGCGCGCCCAGGTCCCCGTAGCTGGCCAGCACCCGCAGCCGTTCCACCTCCGTGCCGTCCTCGCCGGGTTGCATCAGTCGGGCCGCACCGGTGGAAAGGCGACGACCGGTGCGCACCGACTCGGTGCGTATGGTCGCTGGACCGGGGTGGCAGGGGGAGAGGAAGTAGGCGGTCAGGGCGAACGGGTCGCGGTGGCCGGCCCGGCCGAGTTCCTCGGACAGGGCCCTAGCGGCAAGGGCGCAGAGCAGGCCACCGTTGATGCCGGCGCCGACCCGCCAGCCGTCGGGCAGGACGGCGTCGAAGACCGATCCGTTTTCACGGTGTGGAGCGACTGCTGTGGCGCGGTCGAAGTCACTGCACAACGGGCCCTGATTCCGCGTTTCGCTGGGTTGTCGCATCTACCTGTCGCCTTCCGCCGTGGTTGGTCGAGGGAGGTGCTCAGTAGCGCCCCCCGAACCGACGGGCGGCATAGACAGTGTCTACAGCAGGCTGGTAGACATTGTCTATGCCGGAGCCGGAAAGCAGCCTTCGCGCTCGCTTGGTTGAGGTTGGTGTCGACCTGCTGGCGCGGGAGGGCACCCAGGCCCTCACGTTGCGCGAGATCGCCCGCCGGGCGGGGGTGTCTCATGGCGCGCCGCGTCGCTATTTTCCGACCCACCTTGCTCTGTTGGCGGCCATCGCACAGGTGGGCTATCAGCAGCTCGGCCAGCAGGTCGCCGAGACGATCGACCGTGGTGACACGGAGCCATACGACCAGGTGCTTGCCCTGGGCCGGCTCTACCTGCACTTCGCGCGTATCAATCACGGCATGTTCGAGCTCATGTTCAGGCGCGACCTGTTGCGGGGCAACGAGGTCGGTCTGCGGGAGGCCAGCCAGGACCTGTTCGGCGTGCTGGTTGACCTGGTTTCCCGTGCCCGGCCCACCGTGCCCGACGCACCTGCACCATCCGTCATCGCCGGTGCACTGTGGGCCAACCTGCACGGCGTCGCTGAACTGTGGCAGTGGGGCAGCTTGCAGATCATGGTGCAGACGGACGACGTCGAACCGCTGCTGCGCGCCGCACTGGACGCCCATCTCAGGCCGGCGGCAACACCTACGCCACGGTGACGTGTGCTGACTGTCGGAGGATCACGTGCTGCTTCAAACAAGCACCCGGCTAGTGCTGGCCCCCCTGGGCAGGCTGGCCTTCAGGCCGGTGGTGGAAGGTCGCGAAAATGTCCCGCGTCATGGCCCGGTGATCCTGGCCGCCAACCACCTTTCCTTCATCGACAGCGTGGTAATCCCGCTGGTGGCACCCCGACCGGTCGCCTTCCTCGCCAAGGCCGAGTACTTCCGACAGCCCGGCCTCAAAGGGTGGCTAGCCCGCACCTGCCTCACCGGCATCGACGCGATTCCCGTGCAGAGAGGCGGCCACCGGGCGGCCCACGCCTCGCTGCAAGTGGCCCTCGACGTCCTCGTCGCCGGGCGAGCCTTCGGCATCCACCCCGAAGGCAGCCGGTCACGCGACGGGCGGATCTATCGCGGCCGAACCGGCGTTGCCTGGCTCGCGCTCGCCTGCGGCGCCCCGGTGGTCCCCGTTGCCGTCCTCGGCACCAACCGGATCCAGCCCGTTGGCGCCCGACTACCCCGACTCGGGAAGATAACCGTGCGGTTCGGCACACCATTGCACTTCACGCAACAGCCCGCTGGTAGTAGCGGGCAGGCCCGGCGCGCCATCACCGACGAGATCATGACCGCAATCCGGGACTTGTCGGGCCAGGAGCCAGCCGACGGATACAACGAACTGCCGGCCATTGCATAGCACTCGGAACCTGCTCAACCGGAGAGGCAGCAAAGAGGTAGCGAGGCGACCGTTAGCGAGGCCGGCAGGAGACGGTGCCAGACGACGAGAGCGTCGCTCCGCACGGTAAGACAACAACCCACCGCCGACGGCGTCCGCGGGGTTAGCACCTGTTGAACAGCTCCATACCGCTGCTCCATCACACTTATCTCCACGGCAATCGGCTCACGCGGGTCCTGGTACCGATCTGCCACGCAGGTTCCGAGACCGGACAGCGCGTGGCCGGTCGGCGGCCGTCCGCTCTTACCAGAAGGGATTGGCAGGTCCAGCGCTATGGAAGCCGCAGGATAGGCCTTGTTGGGGCCGCGACCGAACGCTGTACCTGCGTGCGACGGGCCGGCAACTCGCAACGACGTCTTCCAATGTGATTCTCACGCCATACTGTTCCTCTCAACGGTGGAGGCGGGTATTGCCCATGCTCATCTTCTCGCTGTCGGAGTCACTTCTGCTGCTGGGTATCTGGCTGCTGGCGGTCCAGCCCGCCGCCATCCCGGTCGGCTACGCGACCGTGCGGCGGCACCGCCGCAGTGGCGGCTCCCACCCGATCCTGACGGCGCTCGGCGGCTGGCTGACCGGTTGCCTGCTCGGCGCCTTCACCTCAGGGTTCATCGTCGGCCTGGGCGTCGGCTCGGAGGTGGTGTTGTTGCTTTTCAGCTACCCTCCGGTGTGGCTGCTCGCGTGGCTCTTCTACCGCACGGGCACAGCCACCGGTCCCACAGCATCGCGAGGTGTCGAAAGCACGCCGCCCAAGATGGACGGCCGATGACGATGCCGACCACATGGACTGCCAGCGAGGGGCAAGGCATACGTCTACGTCGGTTGACACCGCCTGACCCAGCGGTGAGGCTCCGATTCGACCGGCCGTCGGCCGACGGCGCATCGATAGCTGTCGAGTCCCTTGTGCGGTCCATCCGGGAAGGAGTCGCTCGTGGACTACCGGCAGGAGTTTGTTGATCGCGGCGCGGAGCGCATCGGGCTGCAGACCTATCCGGATCCGGACAACCGGAGGGCGCCTGCCGTCGTGGTCTGGCCGGCGATGGGGGTGCCAGCATACTTCTACCAGCCGTTCGCGGTCGAGCTGCGGGACGCTGGGCTGGCCGTCCACGTGGTGGACCTGCGCGGTACCGGCACCAGCTCACCGCGACCCAGCCGGGCCTCCCGGTACGGCTACCTCGAGCTCGCGACCGATGTCGGCGCCGTTCATGCGGCGTTGAAGCCCCGACTGGACGGCCGACCTGTGCTGCTGCTCGGCCACTCGTTGGGTGCACACGCGTGCCTGCTACACCTGGCGTCAACCGGCGGGACCGGCATCGCCGGCATGGTCGTCGTCGCCGCCGGACTGGCGTACTGGCGGACATATCCCCGCGCACGGGGTCTGCTCACCCTGATGCAGACGCAGGCCGTCGGGGCCACCGCAGCGCTTCTCGGCGTCTGGCCCGGTTGGGGCTTCGGCGGTCGTCAGTCGCGCAGGGTGATCGGCGATTGGTCGTACACCGCCCGGCGCGGCCGGTACCCGATGCTGAACGGCGCCTATCCGGAGACCGCCCTCGCTCAGCTGCGGACACCGGTGCTCGCCGTCAGCGTCGAGGGCGACCGATACGTACCCGCGTCGGACCTCGACCACTTGTGCGGCAAGCTTGCGATGGCACCGGTCGAGCGGATGCGCTACACGACGACCGAGGCGGGAGTTCCGCTCAACCACTTCAGCTGGGTACGGACCGGTGGTCTACTCGCCCGCAGGGTGGCGGAGTTCGCCGGCCAGCTCTGACGCCGCTCACCCGTGATCCTGCCTGCCGAGACGAGGACGCCCAGGAGGAAGGACGGCCACTCCTCTGACTTTGGGGCGCACGGGGCAGAAGACAGCGTGAAACGTCAGCAACCAGCCCCGGTTGACCCCAGGCGGGTACCGCAGGCGCTTCAGCGAGATCGCGGCGCTCCTGGACGCTTGAATAGTCCTTGTCCCGGGCCGCGACCGCCTCGTCCAGCCGATTGGCGACCACGTCCAGGTCGTCACCGAACAGGCCCGCGTACACGTCCAGCGTCATCGACGCCGAGGCGTGTCCGAGCGTCCGCTGCACCGCCTTTACATTGGCCCCCGCCGCCACGGCCAGGCTTGCCGCCGTGTGTCGTAGGTCGTGGGGAGTCAGTCCGGTCAGTCCGACCGACGCCGCAGCCGGCGCGAAGACCCGCGACCGGAAGTTGGGGTTGCGCAGCGGCCCGCCGTTCGGAGCGGTGAACACCAGTGCATCCCGGCGCTTTCCGGCGACGTGCGCGGCCAGCTCGTCGACGAGGAACCGCGAAATCGGCACAGAGCGGCGCTGATGGTTCTTCGGCGTGCCCTCCACCAACTCGCCGCCGACCTCCGCGAACGCCACGGCCACGGTCACCCGCCGCCGCAGCAGGTCCAGCCGCGACACCCGCAGCGCCGACGCCTCACCCCACCGAAGGCCGGTGTAGGCGAGGAACCGGACCAGCAGCCCGTACGACCGCATGCCTCCCCGAGCCTCGCCACCTGGTCGTGGTCAAGGCGGCCCGCAGCGGGCCGCGCCGGCCGCGCTCGGCCTGCTGGCGGCGCAAGCGCCGGCCGATAGTTGCAGACCGCGCCAGGAACCAAGACCGATGCCTCCCGCGGGGATCTTCGACAGAGATGTGGGGCCGCCCACCTCCACCGTGAGTCCGGGCGAAGCCGAACAGACCTGGTCCCCGACGCCAACACGGTGGATCGTTGTCTTGACGTCGGGGACCAGACCCGTTCCACGATGTGCGGACTCACGGCGGAGATGGGCTTCGGGCAGAGGAGCGGTTCACCGGCAGCGTCGAGGGATACGACAAGGACAGCGGCGACGGTGGCCGGCGAGGAGAGGCCCAGCATGGACTAACCTGACGCGGTGGCAATCGACAGCAGCGAGTTCGAGACCTGCCGGCGGCTATTCACCTACCGGGCGGGCATCTGGCTCTATCGTTTGGAGATCCTCTCGGCTGTTCTTACGTTGCCGCTGCGGGCGGCGGGTGTACGGCTGATGCCCCCACGGGGGGCGGCGCTGACGGCTGCCGTTCACGTCATCCTGTACGTGGCTGCCTATCGTCTTGTTTTCCGCTCCTTTAAGCGAGACGGCTACGACCCGTTGCGGCCGCCAGGCGGCCTGGTTGTCCGAGACGTGTTCCGCCTGACGTACTGGTAGCCGCATCGGTGCGACCGGCCTGCGGTGGTTGTGCCGGGTTGGTGATCCGATCGGAACGACCTGGAACCGGTCCGCGTGCCCCTTGCGACCCCTTTGAGATGGGCGACGACGGTCAACTGTTGGTCAACTTCGGGCGTGGCGGCCAGCATGGCGACGCGCGTTAAGCCAGGTCATTGCCGAGCGACTTGCGCCCGTGTCCACACTTCCGAAACCGCGTGACAGGGCTTTCGAAGCAGTCGTAACGCACGGTTACGGCCGGTCCCAGCCTTTGAACATTTCTGCGGTCGGGTCGGGCTCGCCGGTGATGGGATCGAGGCCGGCTAGGAAGCGGCGGTCCTGTTCACGCCAATGCACGAACGGTTCGATGCGGCCCCACAGTGAGAGATCGCTGAGCGGGCACCGGTCAAACTCGGCAAGCAGCAGGCGCCTGACAAACTCCGCCATCCCGCAGTCGAAGAGCGCGAGACTCGGCTCGCCCCATGACACGTGGCGTCGCCACACCACCACTGGCCACTGGTCGGGATCTGGGCTGGTCATCAGCCAGCCCAGTAGGTCCGGGTTACTGCAGCCGACGCCCCAGGCCAATACGGCATCCGCCCCGAGCTCTGTCCCTGCTAGCCCATTCTCCTCTTCCCAGTAGTGGCGCAAGTTCGGAGTCTCGCCAGCGATCGTGCCGCCGCTCCACACCGAGTCGACGGGCAGCGGTAGCAGGATGCTTAGTTCGCCGCCAATGCTGCCGCCGCCGTAGACCGCCATGAAGGCGCGGTAGTCGGCCGGTAGACGGGTGCCTAACTGCGCCTCGGCGGTGTCCCAGTCCACCTCCTCGCCGGCGCCGTCGGCTGGCGGTATGATCCGGACAAGCGCATCGACCTGAGCACCAGTCAAGGCATCTACCCCCTCCGTGGTTGTGCCGCGATGCTAATGATCGAGACCGACAGTGCAACCTTGACGAGCCGCCCCGGGCGACTCCAGCCGGGTCTGTCAAGAAAACGGCTCTGGCGCAGAAACGGTGGTGGCATCTGTCCTGAGTGGTCGCTGCTGTGCGTGATCATGCTGCCCGTGTGACTTGATCAAGTCGTTGTTCCCTGGACTGTCTTCGCTGCTCATCGAGCAGGTGATCGATCAAGGGGCGGTCGTGCAGGTCGTGGCCCGAACGGCGGGAACGCCGGCCGCCTGCCCGCAGTGCGGGCAGCTCAGCGACCGCGTCCACGCCTATCACCGCCGCCAGGTGGCTGATCTGCCGGTCGGCGGGCGGGCAGTGATCGTGCAGGTACGCGTTCGCCGGCTGGTCTGCGCTGCGGAGTCCTGCTCACAGCGGACGTTCCGCGAGCAGGTGCCCGCGCTGGCGCAGCGGTGGGCGCGGCGGACCCGGCAGCTGACTGGCCTGGTCGCCGATCTTGCGGTGATCACCGCTGGCCGTGCCGGTGCGGCGGTGTTGTCGCGGCTGGGTGTGCTGATCTCGCGTAGCACGGTGCTGCGGGTGCTGATGGCGATTCCGATACCGGACAGGCCGGCGCCCGCGGTGCTCAGCGTGGACGACTTCGCGCTGCACCGCGGCCGCCGGTATGCCACCTTGCTGCTGGACGCGGTCACCCACGCCCGTGTCGACGTCCTGCCCGACCGCAGGGCCGAGACCCTGGCCGCGTGGCTGCGTGAGCATCCCGAGGTGGAGGTGGTCTGCCGTGACGGATCCGCCGCCTACGCCGAGGCGATCCGCGACGGCGCACCCCACGCAGTGCAGGTCAGCGAGCGGTGGCGCCTGTGGAACAACCTGGGCAAGGCCGTGGAGAAGACCGTGGTCGCGCACTCGGGCTGCTGGCAGCCTGGCCCACCGCGCCCGGACCGGCCACTGGACGAACGCACCCGACAACGGCACACTGCCGTGCACGCGCTGCTCGACGAGGGCGTTGGCCTGCTGGAGTGCGCCCGCCGGCTCGGCTGGGCACTGAACACCGTCAAACGCTACGCCCGCGCCACCTCCGCCGAGGGCCTGCAGCGCCCGCCGCGCTACCGCGAAACACTGATCGACCCGTTCCGCGACCACCTGCGCCGCCGCCGCGCCGAAGAACGCGGCGTGGCAGCGACTCGGCTGCTGGACGAGATCCGCGACCAGGGCTACACCGGCAGCGCCAACCTGCTCGTGCGGTACCTCAACCAGGGTGGCCGCGCGGACGCTGAACGCCCCGCGCCGTCGCCGCGGCGCCTGGTCGCCTGGCTCATGACCGCGGCTGAGAAACTCCCTGCTCATCAACGCAGTCACCTCAACGACCTGCTCGCCGCCTGCCCGCACCTGGCCGTGCTGGCACAGCGGGTCCGTGAGTTCGCCGGCCTGCTCACCGCCCGGCGAGGCCACGACCTCGACGCCTGGATGACCAACGTCGACGCCGACGACCTACCTGCCCTGCACGGCTTCGTCCACGGCCTGCGAATGGACCTGCCCGCCGTCGTCGCCGGACTGATCCTGCCCCACAGCAACGGCCCAATCGAGGGCGCCAACACCAAGGTCAAGTTCCTTAAAAGGCAAATGTACGGCCGCGCCGGATTCGCTCTACTACGACAACGAATCCTCCTCGCATAGCGTCTCCGGCACGACCACCCTTTCTGCGCCAGAGCCGTTCTTCTTACAGACCCCTCCAGCCGACGTTGGGAGCCACGGTTGGGAGCCACCGAGGCGAACGGAGTCGGACCAGACCGGACCGATGGAGTTGCCAAGCCGGCGACGACCAGGGCGGACGTTGCCGAACGGCTGCGAAGGGGTCTTGGGAATCTACGGATCAGAAGGTTAGGGGTTCGAGTCCCTTCGGGCGCGCAATAGTGAACAGGGAAAACTCTCATTAGCAACCGTTGACAGCAACGGCACCGGACGGCCGGGCACGGGCACGGATGCAGGCAGGCGTCGACCCAGTGACGGAAGCCTGTGACGAACCGATCCGGACGGCGTCGCTCAGGCTGAGGGACTTGGTCAAACATCCTCAGTGATCGTGGGCGGGTCGTGGGTGTCGGTGTCTTCTGGTTTGATGCGGGCGGTGGGGGTCTGTGCCGGCGGCGAGTGCTGTCGCGTGGCGGTCGTGTGCGTGCTGGCCGGGTCTGGGTGTGGTGAGGTTGGTGGCGGGTGAGTCGGGCGGTGTCGCTGGCTGAGGGCGAGGCGTTGCGGACCGCGTGTGTCCGCGCTTTTGTGCGCGCGGGTGTGGATGAGAAGTCCGGCGAGGTTGTGTCCCAGGTGGTGCTGGCCGAGCGTGTCGGCTGGTGCGCCGATCTGGTGGCGGGCATGGTCTGCGGGCTGTTGGCGCAGCGGTGGAACGCCGCGGATGTGCGGGTGTTGGCCTGCGGTGTGGACGCGGGCGGGCGGAGGTTGCCGTCGAACGCGTGGATGGCGTTGCGGCGCCTGGGTTGGTCCGTCACCGTCCCGGAGGGTGAGAGGGTTAATGACCGGATCGTGCGGATGGCCCAGGAGCAGGCCGGGCGTGCGCTGCGGTCGGTGACATGGCGTGCCGATCTGACCGCCGGGATCTTGGCGACCTGGCCGGCCGATCCGGGCAAGCGCACCGGGCAGGAGTGGGATCAGGTGCGGGAGGCGATCCCTGGCGGGAAGGATCTGCCGGCCAACGTCGTCAAATCGCGCACCCGGCAGGCGGCCCGGTTCCTCAACGCCAACGGTCGCCTGCCGGTGGATGTGTTCGAGTTGGAAGGCCCGCCGCGGGTTGCGCGGATGTTGTTGCTGGCCGCGTGTGACCGGCAGCAGGCCACGATCGAACGCGGCGACACCGACTCGGGCAGGGTGTTGCTGCGCCTGCAGTTGCCCACCCGGCCGGATCCGAGGGGGTATCGGGACTGGACGTGGGTGGCCTGCCCGATCAGCCTGCCGCCCACCGTCCCTGCGGGCGCGGTGCTGCACCTGCCCACCCTGCGCGTGGCCGGCCGGCAGGTACGCGCCGATGTCGCCTACACCCACGCGGTGCCGACAGCCCGGCGCGCCGGTCACACGGTGGCGCTCGGGGTGGACTGGGGTCTGAACACCCTGCTGAGCGCGGGGGCCCTGCGACTGGGAGCCGATGGCCGGATCACCGCGTTGGGGGCTGGGGGCCAGTTCCGGGCCGCCGGAGTGCTTGCCAAGCAGCACCGCCTTCGCCGCCTGTCCGAGCGGCTGCACGCGGAGGCCGACCAGTATCTGCGGCTGACTACCGGCCGCTGTGAGGAGCACCTGAGCGCGAAACACGCGGTGCTGCGCGAGGAGATCCGCCGCGTGTCCGAACGCCGCTCGAACCTCAACCAGGCGCTCGCGTGGGCTGCCGCCCGCTGGACCGTGGACCAGGCGATTGCCGCCGCCGCGACCGTGATCTACGTGGAAGACCTGCGATCTTTGGGAGCCAAGGGGATGGGCGCCAGCATGAACACGCGTCTGTCCCAGCAGGTCCGCGGGCAGATCGTCGACCGGATGCGGCACCTCGCCGCCGAGCACGGTATCGCCGTCGTCGGCATCCCGGCCCGCAACACCTCGAAACACTGCCCGCAGTGCCTGACCCCGCTACGGCACCGCAAAGCCCCCGACCAGCCCACCACCCCGGGCTGGAAATGGGCCATCTGCCCCAACAGGCAAG
>NZ_JBSGJR010000050.1:0-21472 GCF_053605645.1 Micromonospora sp. NPDC003776 | reverse complement strand
ACCCCACGCCCCGACGAACACCTACTCAAACCGATCCGGCAGCTCATCGAGTCGGTCAACGACACCCTGAAAGGCCAACTCGACCTGGAACTACACGGCGGCCGCAGCATCGAAGGCGTCGGCGCCGCACATCACCCAGCGCATCCTGGCCCTGACCGCCGCCATCTGGCACAACCGCAGTACCGGCCAACCCGTCACCCGATCCTTGACCGCCTACGACCACTGATCAGGGTTAGGACTTACTCGTCTAGATCCAACGCCGTTCAGTTAGGGCGGTGGCGGGTTCGTCAAGGGTCGCTGGTGATGACGTTGATGCTGGTGGTGGCTTTGTAGGTGCGGCGGTCGATCCGCGGTCCGCGGGCTTGGTACTTGGAGTTCGAGCGTTTGATCATGCGGGCCTTGATCCGGATGCGTCGATCGGGCAGCAGGTTCGTCAGGACGCGTTCACCGATGGCGCCGACCAGGTCGATGACGGTGTCGGCGATGACGCCGGCGGCGTGGACGACCTGGTCGCGGGCGGCGTGCAGGGCGGTGGTGAAGCTGGCCCGGTCCGGGTCGAGGCCGGGCCTGTTGTCGGTGGCGTCGACCATGGCGGTGCGGAGCACCTGGTAGATGATCAGCAGGGCGTGGATCTCCTGGTCGATGCCGTCGGGGGTGCGGGCGCGTAGGACCCGGCCGCCGAGGATGGTGGACTTGAGTTCCAGGTAGGCGGTCTCGATTTCCCATCGCTGGTGGTAGAGGCGGACGAGGTCGTCGGCTGGGTAGCGACGTGGGTCGAGCAGGGTGGTGATCAGCCGGTAGTCGCTGGTGTGGTTGCCGGCGGTGGTGGTGATGCTGATGCGGGCCTCGATGACGCGGACGTGTTGGCCGCCGATGATCGACAGCCAGGATCCGTCGTGACAGCGGTGGATCAGCGGCAGCTTGCGGCCGTTTTTGCAGCGGATCAGCAGGTCCGCTCCGGTCGCGGTGAACGTGGTGATCAGGTCGGCGGCGGCGTAGTTGCGGTCGGCCAGCAGCAGCATTCCGGCGCGTAGGCTGCGGGTCAACCGGTGGGCTTGGCTGATCTCGCCCGTGGTGCTCGGGTCGAACACGGCGTCGATAACCGAGCGGGTGCCGCACGTCAGTAGCGCGCTCAGCCGCAGTATCGGGTAGCCGGAGCCGCCGTGGTTGCACCGTTGTTTGACATAGCGACGCAGGTTGGCCGGCGAGTCCGCGACAGCGATGACGGTTCCGTCGATAACGACCGGCAGCAGACCCCGCCACCACACCGCAGCGACAGCAGTGGTGGCCGCCGGGCCGCGCAGCAGGTCGAACAAGGCCCGCAACGGGGCCGGGCCGAGTCGTTGCCGGGCCTGCCGCAACGCGCTGCCGCTGGGATCAGGCACCGACAGCCCACAAAGGCCGGCGACGAGTTTCGCCCACACCTGCCGGTAGCCGAGGTCGGCGAACAGACAGCCGGCCAGCAACAAATACACCACGACCCGGGCCGGCAACAGGCGGACCCGCCGCTGCGTACGCCGGGTCGCGGCCAGCACGTCATCGACCATCTCGAACGGCACAAGGCGGGTCAACTCACCGAGATGACCGGCTGCGAACGGCCCGGCAGCTACCGTGACCGTCCGTGTTATGGCAATCTGATCCACCGAGCGGGGTTCCTGGTTCGGGTTGTCTTGGAGTGACAAACCTTGATACCGGAACCCCGCTTCTCACACCCTGATCAACACACCCCTTGACCAGCCACGCCCACGCCTAACTGAACGGCGTTGCGTCTAGATCAGGAGAGGAGCCCGACCTTCACCGCGAGGTCGCGGGCGCCGACACGGGTGGAACGTGGGCCATCGAGCAAGTCCAAGGTGATCTGGCGGGCGTACCCGTTGAAGCGGATCGTCTCCGGGGCCGACTCGTAAGCCTGGCGGAGGGTCGTCACGGCCGCTTCCTTGTCGTCCTTGCCGTAGTGCGCCCGCGCGACCTCGATGAGATGGCGTGCCCGGCGCGGCCTCGACGGGATCGCCGCCGAATCATGACGGCGCGCCTGCCGCACCGCCTCACCGGACTTCTGCAACTCCACCGCCACGGTCACCGCGTGAGCGCCCATGATGACCCGGGAGAACGATGTCTGCGGCTGATAGAAGCCCTGCGGCAGGCGCTGCGCCACTCGGTCCGCGCGATCCCAGTACCGCCAAGCCCGGCCCTCCTCACCAGCACGAGCGGCGGTGTAGGCAGCCTCGAAGTTCAGCGCACCCCAAAGCGCCAGCAAGTTCGTGTTTCCGTCGGCTGTCCGCGACTCCAAAGCCGACAGGACGTCCAGGGTCACCGCCATCGCGGTTTCCCAGTCACCGGCGTCCCGATGCACCTGGCACAGGAACCATCCCGCGCATGCCACCGCCTCCGGATCACCAGACTCCTGCGCCGCCACCATCGCCCGATCCGCGACCCGCCACAACAGCTCGGCGGCGGGTTGGTAAGCAAGGAACATCTGGGTCAGCCCGAGCGTCTCCGCCAACAGGGCCTGCGCCTGCCGGCGCTCGTCACCCTCGTACGCCAACGCGGCGCGCTGTACGTCGCGCAGCAGCCCCGGCAACAACCCGCCCAGCACCGTACGGTGATCGGACGCCTGATGGCGCGCCCGCCATGCCACCGCAAGCCGCTCTCTCAAGCTCGTCAACGACTCCGCGCAAGCCTCGTCGGAGAGTACGAAGCGGTTGACGGCGTCCCGTACCGACGCAAGCGCCGGATGCTCCGGCCCATTGACCATGGCAGACCGGTCGCTCAGTTCCCCGGCCAAGGCAGACACGTCGACCTTGAGCGCGCGCGCGATGCGATCGAGCATGTGAATGCGCGGCGGCAGGATTCGGTCCGTCTCCACCGCCTTGACCCACTCGGCGCTGCGGCCCACCAACCCACCAAGCACCGCGCGAGTCTTCCCGGACCGCTCCCGGTAGACCTTCAACCGCTGCCCGAAGGTCAGTTCCGGCAAGGAATCCATCCCGAACCTCCTCGTAGCGCGGGATGCACCATCGGCACCCGGGGCCGTCGTCCCACCAACGCTACCGACCAGCCCGCGCCCTCATAACCCCTCACACACCGGCTCGCCGCGATCCACGGCGGCGCAGGAACGTCCCTAGACCCCTCGCTTGTAAGTTCTGGGCGCTCCGTCCGGCGGGGTCCGTTCATGTCTGCGACCTCGGGCGGCTGTCCGTGATCGGCCGCCGGCGGCTGCCCTTGTCCCGGTCGGTTGCTGTCGGCGCTACTGCCGCACACGCGGCTCGATCAAAAGTGGGTAGCGGGCATCAAGTGAAATAGACTTGTGCCTACTCCGCCGCGTTCGCGCCGCCGTCGGTTTGCCAGCAGCCCGGTCTCAACGCTCGCCCCTCGGAGGCTTCGTGCCCGCACCGCCCGACCGCCAAGTGTGAAGCACGACCCCTGGCAACGAGTGCTCGCGATCGGCAGCCTCGTCTCGGTGCTCTTCGTCGGCATCGGGCTGTACATCACGAACGAGGCCAACCGAGAGCAGCAGCGCCTCACCGAGCAGGGGCAGATCACCGAGCGGTTCACCACAGCAGTCGAGCAGCTGGGACAGCCGGGTCCGGAAAAGGTCGATGTTCGCCTCGGTGCCATCTACGCGTTGGAACGCATCATGCGGGACTCTGCCGTCGACCATCCGGCTGTCGTCCAGCTGCTCGCCGCCTTCGTTCGGGTCCACGCCCCCGCGCCCAACCTGAGCCCCAGTCCGCCGAGTCAGTTGGCAAAGCCGCCGACTCCCCCTCCGCCCCCGGTCGACATCCAGGCCGCTCTGACTGTGCTCGGCCGCCGTGAAGCCAATCGGGACCGGATCGGAATCGGCGACGACATCGACCTCTCCCATACGAGCCTGAGAGGTGTAGACCTGCATGGGGCGAGCCTGAGAGGTGTAGACCTGAGCGGGGCGGACCTGTCCGGCGCGGACTTGAGCGGGGCGGACCTGAGCGCCACGGGCCTGAGCGGGGCGAATCTGATTGGCTCAGACCTCGGCGGCACGAACCTGAACACCGCGTTCCTGCTGAACGCGGACTTGCGCTACGCAGACCTGGCAAGCGCCGAATTGTGGGGGGCGGAGCTGTCCGGTGCGAAGTTGGCTGACGCAGACCTTCGGAATGCAGACGTCGGCGAGGCAAACGGCGTGACCACTGAGAGTGTGCGGTTCGCGTGCATTGGCTTCGGCACGACGTTGCCGCCCGGGGTGGTTAGCCCACGCGATCAGGAGTCCAAGGCTCACTGCCGCCCTCAGGAGTGGAAGTTGCTACCACCGAGGTTTTCTGAACGCAAGGCCGCGGCCGACAACGTGCGATGGGGGCTCGACGACGCTCCTCTGAGATGGTGGCGCGACGTCGGCGGTCTGTAGCCGTTCGCGACGGCCGTGATTCGCTGGGGGTGAGTGGTATGACTCCGGCATCGCGTTTGCAAATCCGCTTGCTTCTCGACTAGACACGTTGGTAGTTGGCCCGGCCTCGCCTCGCGCCTAACTTGATCTTTAACCTGTGCGGCGTTGGACGGAGGGCGAAGTCGGCGCGTAGGGCGGTGTAGACGTCGCGGACGATGTAGCGCTTCAGGCAGCGCAGGATCTCTTGTTTGCTGAGGCCTTCGCTGGTGCGTCGTTGCTGGTAGGCGCGGGTGCGTGGGTCGTAGCGCATGCGGCAGAGGGCGATGGTGTGCAGGGCGTGGTTGGCGCCGCGGTCGCCTCCTCGGTGGAGGCGGTGGCGGCGCACCCGTCCGGTGTCGTACTCCGATTGACCGCTGCCGGTTTGACTTCACATGATGGGCGACATGGTCAGTTGGCGTCGGCGTCTGCCGGGCTTCCGCGTGTCGGCGGCGCAATGCGACATGTGCCGACGCTTCGCGGTCCAGCCATCGCCGCCCGGCCAGCAGACGACGGTCGGCTTCGCACCGTCACGTCCACGCGAGCTGGAGCCGCTCAACGCCCTACGCCACCCGATCGCCGGCAGCAGCAACGGGTGGTTCGTGTGGCGCGGCCCTGCGATCCCTCAGGAAGACGACAAGTTCTTCGCACCCTTGCATGTTGAGCACCTGGACGAATACGCCCCGGAGCTTGGGCCGTACCTTGCACTTCCGCCAGGTTGGGGCGTGGTGCTGGCACCGGATTACGAGGACGTCTGGTACGACGAGACTCTCCTCGACGTCTGACCTCGGCACGAGCCACACCAATCCCGCAGGTAGGTCAGCCGTAGCCGATCATGTAATGAAGTGGTTCACGGTCACCCAGTTGCTCTCCAAGTTCCGCGCGCCCTCCCATCACTTCCGCGCTCGGCAGATCGCTTGACAAGGTCCCTGTCGGCGACAAGACAGCATGAATACCCAGTCGGACGATGGTGCCATTAATCGCACTGTGGGCCTAGCCCATGCAACCAAGATGACTTAGTGTTATCCCGGTATGTCACGAGCCGAACGATGGGTGTGTCCGGTGGATTCGAACATGGTATTGCAAGAAGAGGCGCCGCGTTCGGCCGAATTCTTGGTTGCCGAGGTCTTCGTTCGCGAGCTATTCGGCAGGTATACCTACAGCATCAGCACGTCAGGCTCCGACGGCGCCCCAACCGCTCCACCGCTAATGCTCTTGTACGGTCCCAACGGATCGGGAAAGACTACCGTCCTTCGCTTGCTGTTGCATCTCTTGTCCCCAGCAGGGGACCAAGGACATCGAACTGCCCTCGCCGGCACCCCGTTCCGCCAGATGGCAGTGAAGCTAGGAGACGGAACTCAAATCTCCGTAGACAAGGAAAGCGGACTTACGGGGTCCTACACCGTTACAGTAAAGCGCAAGAGCAGAATCTTGGTGAGGCAGGCATACCATTACATCGAGGCGCAGCGAAATGTCGTACCAGTAGAGACGAAGCGCGTACGGCGGAAAGAGTTCGAAGAGTCGCACGCCTACCGACTAGCCATGCAGTTAAGCATGGCAGATAATGTCCAAGAAGAGATTTTCGCCCTGCCTGACGCACCGGACTACTACCTTGATTTTCTGACAGAACTTGGCGTCAAGCCAATTCTGTTGGGTGACGACCGGAAGATTTACTCGGACGATTCCGAGCCCATACGACGGAGGCGCCCAGAGGGAGACCGACGGCATCACGAGGGCGTACCGATCGTTGCCGAACTAACTTCATCACTCAGCCAGACAACCGAATGGTTGAGGCAACAAATCCTAAGCGGGGCGGCGCAAGGCGCCCGTGGAGCCGACGAGGTTTACCGTGAGGTCCTTACTCAGTTGGGAAAGGTCACCGAACCGGAGGAACTCCCGGACATCGCGGCCTTACGTCGTCGCCTTGTCGACCTAGACCAACGAAGCAAGCGCTTCAGCGAGTTCGGCCTAACCACTCATTTCGATAGCGAGTCGATGCTTCGAATGCTGGCCGACACTCCAAACTCTAGACTTGGACTCGTCGCAAACATCCTCGATCCCTATATCACAGGGCAAGACGCACGTCTCGACTCACTCCAACCCACAGAGAAGCTCGTACGGACATTTGTCAATTACTTGAACGACTACTTCGACGACAAATTCGTCATATTCACACCACGTGCCGGAATTAGAATTCGCAGTGACGACACTCCCATTCCCGCCCACAGGCTCTCGTCGGGTGAGAGGCAACTTCTCCTGCTCCTGTGCCGCGCACTCCTATCGCGGCAAGCGACAACGCTATTCATGATTGACGAACCCGAACTCAGCCTGAACGCAAAGTGGCAGCGCCGCCTAGTTCAGACCCTGCTTGATCTTGTAGAAGGCTCGAACGTCCAATTCATGATGGCAACTCACTCGATCGAGATCATCACTAAACACCGTCCGTATCTCGCACAGCTCAGGGCCACCGAATGATTCACGACAGTGACGGCACGCGGCGAACAATCGATGAGCTCATTACTTTGCACGAGGTAGAGGCTGGACTGCACGAGATTTACGTCGAAGGCAGAACGGACGCCGGCCTTATCGAATGGTTCCTGAGGCGCCAGCAAACGGCTGCAGCTGTTTTCGCCGTCTCCGATCGAGTCGAAGTAGATTTCGACGTTTGTCAGTACGGAGTGGAGTTCGGCGAGAAGGGGAAGGTGGTAGCGGTCGCTCGACGGCTCTCTGAGAAGGGCGCCGACAAAACCTTTACCTGCATCGCGGACGCCGATTACTGGCATAGTTTGGAATCGCCGCCGGCCGCCGCAGAAAGCGTGCTCCTAACGGATTACACCGACGTCAACATGTACTGCTTCAACGAGCACGTAATTGGTAAGTTCCTACTCGTCTGCCTCCGGGCACCACACGAACTCAAACCCCGCATGGTTCTCTCGACGATTACTCCCCTCCTTCAGGCGCTTTTCGTGCTTCGTTGGCTGATGCGGCGCGAACTTCCCGACCTCAAACTGGTGTCGCGGGTAGACCGTCGCATCGCTCTAAGCGGCGGCACGGTAGCCCTAAATGTAGCAAAACTGCTGGAGGACTCGATATCCGCTTCCAACGACCCTCAGGCGCGACAAATCAGCAAGGAGGCGGTGTTAGCCGCCCATCAGAGGATCGTAGAACGCATTGCTGACGACCCACGGAAATGGGTTAACGGGCATGACTTCGTTCGCTTTCTCTGCTTTTACCTGGAAAAGTTCCATTCCGAGCTATTGAAGGACGACCGCAAGGACATGAGGAATCCCGTAACGGCCAAGTTGACGTTGCTGGGCTGCCTGGACGCTCATGACCTAGCGGCGGAGGGGCTCTTCCGCAGGTTGCTGCTCCGTCTCGCTGGCACTGAGGAGCCGCACGACTACAGACCGCGGCCACGCACAAGCGTTGAAGCGCTTGCTCCGCACGATTAAGTTAAATGAGCCGTTTTCATCCTGGGTAGCGGTTCGCTTCGACGTGGTGCAGGACGAGGATGGCCTGCACGATCGCGGTGGTGCGGCGCGGGCAGCATCGCAGTTTGGCCAGGATTTTCCAGGTCTTGAGGGTGGCGATGGCTCGTTCGCCGCGAGCGGGGATTTTCGCGTGCGCCCGGTTGATCGTCTTCTGCCGGCGTGACAGCTTTGGCCGGAAGCGGCGCCGCTTGAACGGTGTGCGCACGCTGCCTCGAGGCGCCTTGGTAGCCCTAATGGGTTCAGAGCGGGTCGGGCTCTTGCCCCGACTCCTTTGGTATCCCCGGCACTCGATGCCTCGTCACAAGGCGGGAGCTTCGGCAGGGCCCGACCCATTCGGTGAAGCCGGATCCGCTTGGATTCGTCCGTGGTTCGAGCCCGCCAGCACGGAACATCCCTCGGTCATCCGGGGCCAGGAGCCCTCGACGTAAGACGGGGAGCCGTGCCGGTCGCTGGGATCAAGGACGGCTCATCGGATGTCAGGCCATCGAGCCTTTCCATTAGGGCGCCGCGCGATCCCGGTCAGGGCAAGGACCAGCCCGACCCCCGGCATGGAGGACATATTGAAGGTCACCTGCGGCATCGACTGGGCCGAGAAGCACCACGACATCGCGCTCGTCGACGACAACGGCACTCTGGTAGCCAAGGCCCGCATCACCGAGTCCGTCGAGGGCTTCCAGACGCTTCTGGCGATGCTGGCCGAAGCCGGCGACGACTGCGACTGCCCGATCCCTGTGGCGATCGAAACCCCGCGTGGCCTGCTGGTCGCAGCGCTGCGCGCCACCGGCCGCCCGATCTACCCGATCAACCCGATGGCCGTCGCCCGCTACCGGGAACGCTACTCAGCGTCGGGAAAGAAATCCGACCACGCCGACGCCGTCGTGCTGGCAAACATCTTGCGTACGGACATGCAGGTGCACCGGCCGCTGCCCGCCGACACCGAACTCGCCCGCTCGATCGCGGTCCTCGCTCGTGCCTGCCAGGACGCGACGTGGCGGCGCACCCGAGCCAGCAACGAGCTGCGGTCGCTGCTGCGCGAGTACTACCCAGCAATGCTCGAAGCGGCCGCCAACCGCAGCGGGAGCCTCGCTACCCCGCTGATCCGAGCCCTGCTCGAACTCGCCCCGACTCCCGCCGCAGCGCTCACGCTGTCCAAAGCCCGTATCGCCGCCGCACTGCGCCGGGCCGGCCGCTCCCGCAACATCGACCAGGTCACCGCCGAGCTTCACGCGATCCTGCGCCGGCCCCACCTGCGCCAGGCCCCGCTCGTCGAGCAAGCGATGGGCATCCAGGCACTGCGGCTGCTCGCCACGCTCACCACGGAATGCGCGAGCATCGACCATCTATCCGCGGCCGTCGAGACGGCGTTCCAGCAGCACCCGGACTACGAGATCATCACCAGCTTCCCTGGCATCGCAACCCAGGCCGGCGCCCGGCTACTGGGTGAGATCGGCGACGACCGAACCCGCTTCTTCGACGCGCGATCGTTGAAAGCTTTCGCCGGCGCGGCCCCGGTGACGCGTGCTTCCGGCCGCAGTCTGGTCGTCTCCCAACGCCGGATCAAGAACGACCGACTCGCCGCAGTCGGCTTCACCTGGGGGCTATCCGCGCTCAACCAGTCACCCGGCGCCCGAGCCCATTACGACCGCCGCCGCACCGCCGGCGACGGCCACGCCGCCGCCTTCCGGCACCTGTTCAACCGCTTCCTCGGATGCCTCCACCACTGCCTCAGCACACGGCAGCACTACCGAGAAACGACAGCCTTCCCGATCTCGGTCGAAGCCACCATCGCTGCTTGACAGCTACGCCCATCGGATGTCTTGTGTTGGCTGCGATGCCGCATCCAGAAGACCAGGTCGAGAACACGCAAGTCCGATATCTCCTCCGGCAATTCGGCCTGCGTCCGGAGTTCCGTTAGCCGCTGCACCAGCGCGCAATCGTCTTGGCGGAGACGGTCGTGCAGCCAGCGCCAGAACTTCTTGCGGGTCCCGAACGCGCACGCGACGATCTCGTCGTAGACGGGTACGAGCATCGGACGCTTCCGCGCTAGGAGTTTGCCCGCAATCACCCAACCGATGCCGTCGGCCCTCCTGAGCAGACGCCAAGCGCGGTCCGCATGGCTACCTTCTGTGACGAGGGCAAGAGCGCCTTCGGCGCTCAGTCCAATGCCAACCGGGATCCCCGCCAGCTGAGCCGAGACGTCCCGTCCGAGCCGTCCCTGCAGCAGGTCGAGCGCCGTCTGGGGAGGCACCCGGACGCTGAGCAGCTCGATCGCGATGAGGTCCTCCGCAGTGATGACATCCCGGGTCTCCGAGCGGCCCCCACCGCCACCCAGTCGTTCGAACTGGCTGCCGGTACGAGGTGTACCGCCATCAACGCCGAAGTACGCCTGCAAGTCGGGGACTGACCGAGGATCATCCAGAACCTTTAGGATCTCGGCGAGGGTCAACGGTCGCCTCATGCGCCACCACCGATCGCGACACGCCGTCGAATCTCCTTCAGCGACACCACATCACCCACGCAGGCGTCCTCGGCCGACCAGAAGTCCAGCCCGTCGGTTGCCCGGCGCGTGGCGGTGATCTCAGGCCCGTACACGTCGACCTTCACCGCCTCACCTGCGGCGCTGGGAGAGGCAAGAGTGCGGTCGCCATACCGGATGCTTCCATCAGCGAGCAGCTCCGCGACGAACTGCTTGCCGAGATACTTGGCGTAAAGCTTGCTGCCCGGACGTAGCCGACCGGCTCGGAGCAAGTCGATCATCTTGGTCGCGCGTTCCGCGCCCGAGACCTGCCGCTTGGGCGTACGGCTCCTCGCACCCGCGATCGGCGATGTCCGTGGTGGCGGCACCACCGCTGCAGGAACGCTTTCTGCCAACGGCAGGCCAGGGCCGGTGAAGCGGGTGGTAGGGCCAACTCCGGTCCCGGGCGCGGCGGACGACGGGAAGTCGAAGGTGGCACGAACACGGATGAGGCTGGATCGGATCTCGTCCCGGCTCAGTCTGGGTAGACGGCGGTCAAGCATCGCCACAAGTTCCGCAGCCGGCTCACCGGAGCCGAAGAGGTCCTGCAGTTCCCGATGCACCTGCCGGTCGACGAAGTACCCCTTCCACAACTCTTCGATCCGGTTGTCCCGCATGTTGTCCTTGCTGAGCAGTGACAACAGCTCGACGGCAGCGTCGGTGTCGTCTTCTAGGCGGACCGCCCGGAACAGCTTGTGTTCGATGGGTACAGGCGCGTGAGCGTTGTAGACGCGCCACTCCGAGCCGTCCGTCAACGCCACCCATTCAACCCCCGCGGCCGTGGCGTAGGCGACGGTCTGATTGGCCCATCTCGGGTCGTCGAGGTTCTCTCCGAGCCCTTTTGCTTCGATGAACAATCGTGGAGTGCGGAGCAGCAGCAGAGCGTAGTCGACGGGGTTGTCCGCACCGCGCCGCCGGTACTCGCGGTGCACCTCGTCAGGATCGAACAAGTCCCACCCGAGGGCCCCGATGACCGGCTCAATCAACCCGGCCTTGGTGTTCTGCTCGCCGATGCGCTGTTGTTGCCGGCGGAACCGCGCCGCTCGCTCGACGCACTGCTTGACCGTGTCTTCAAGTTCGAACACGCTCATCGCCCCTCACGCCCTTCGCTCTTCTCGTTTGGAACGCCTTCCTCCAGGCGATCGAGATGAACCAGCAACGCTTTAATCTCCGCCGCTGCAGGCGATTGCGGTCCGTACCTGGCGTCGACGTCCCGGAGCAGCTCAGTCAGTTTGTTTCGGGCGGCGGCCACGTCGCCGACGCCGGCAGCGAGCATGGCAATCTGTTGCCGCAACGCGAACAGCTCGGGAGACTCCGGGGACGTTGTCCGCTGTCCCTCGGCCAGCAGCGCTTCCAGCTCACGGAGGGCCTCGGTCGCCTCTCCCAGCTCGGCCTGGCACATCGCCGCCTGCTGCCGGCACTGCCAGATCAGCTCCTGATCGGGGGTCGGACGTTGCGCCAGATCGGGTATGAGCCGCTGAAACTCGGCCAGCGCCTGCCGGAAGGCACCGGCGAGGACGTAGAGGTTGGCCAGGTGAAGCCGTAGTTCCAGGACCCTCGGCTGCTTGGCGGCGTGCCCCTTCCTGGCCGGGCGCAGCGCGGTTTCGAGCAGTTCGGCTGCTTGGGTGAACCGCTCCTCCTCGGCGAGCTCCCAGGCACGTGCCTCCACCTCGGCCAGCTCGTCGAGCGAGGGCGGTTCGATGAGCTCTGGGGCAACGCGGGGCCGAACGATGTCGATCCGGGTCGGCGGCGGCGTACGCGGGGGCAGCGGGCCGAAGGGATACCGGTGCGGCATCGTGGGGTCGATTGACTGGCCGTCAGCGACCGTCAGCGCCAAATCTTGGGCGATGGCGGGTTCGACGATGCCGAGCGGCGCGAGGATCTCGTACACCTCGGCGGCCGAGCTGGGGCGGTCCTGCGGGTCCTTGGCAAGCATGCGCGCGACGAGAATCACGAGGTTGTCGGGAACGCCGGCCCGATGCTCGGCCACCGAGGGGATCGGATCGTTCATGTGCCGGTGCAGCAGGCCGAGCGCCGTTTCGGCTCGGTATGGCGGGTTGCCGGTCAGCAGTTCGAACAGAACGCAGCCCAGCGCATAGAGGTCCGCTCTCGGCCCGACGGTGCTGTTGAGCGCCTGTTCCGGAGCCATGTAGGTGGGAGTGCCGAGAGTGTGGCTGGTGGCGGTCAGTCGCGGTACGTCCGGGCCGAGCAGGGCGGCCACACCGAAGTCCAAGACCTTGACCGAACCGGTGGGAGTGACCATGAGGTTCTGCGGCTTGAGGTCGCGGTGCACCAGGGAGGCGGCGTGCGCGACGGCCAGCACCGAGCAGATTTGCGCACCGATCGCCGCGGCCCACGGCACAGCGAGCTGGCCGCGTTCGGCGATCAGATCGGCGAGGACGATGCCCGGTACGAGCTGCATGACGATGTAGATGTCGTCACCGTGGTACCCGACATCGTGGACGCTCGGCACGCCCGGGTGGTCGAGTCGAGCGGTGACCCGGGCCTCCCGCATGAAGCGTTCGACCGCGTTCTCCCGCTCGCCTTCAGGGATGGCGAGCTTACGGAGGAACTTGATGGCGATGGGCCTGTCGAGCTTCTCGTCGAACCCGGCCCACACCTCCCCCATGCCGCCGTGACCGAGCGGGTACGTCAGCTCGTACCGGTCGGCGACACGTTCCTGCGCGCGCATCAAGCCCCCACCCTGCGTCGCAATCAGTTGCGAACATCGATCCCGCTAGTACTTGCCACCGTACAAGTCGTTCAGTCCCCGATAGGCGTCGAGCACTGCGGTCGTCTCGTCGGCGAGCTGCTCGCTCGCCGCTGACGGGCCGGACATCAGGTCGGCAGAGAGCTCGGCAAGTGCCTTCTCGGTACGTTGCAGGGTGTCGTCCAGCTCGCGATCCCTGATGTACGCCTCCCCGGACTCAGCCGCGGCCGTCAAATGGGCGACGAGTTTCGCGAGGTCGCCGTTGACCTCCTTCCATAGCGCCTTGGCCTGCTGCCGCTGATGCACGAAGTCGCGTTGCGAACGGCTGGAATCGTCAGAGACATGGTCCTCATGGCGCCCCAGCTCATCGCGCACCGCCCGGATCTCCTGCTTGCGGGCCAGGCTCTTCGCGCCGTCCCACAGGGCTTGCGCCAACAACTCGCCTGCCTCGTTGGGATCCACGAGTTCGTCTAGTGCGGGAAGGGTGCGGCCCACTCGCTCCGCCAAACCGACCAATGCCCGAAAAGACCGCTGTTCCTGTGGCGTGGTCAGCACGCGGTGGATCTCAGGGAAGCCTTTGAGATCCGGCATCCTCACTCTGGCCGGCCGCTCGGCAAGGACCGAGCCGACGATGGCCGCGGCTCCGAGCACAAGGGCACCGCTCACAATGATCGCCGCGTACCGGCTGCCGCCCACCATACAAAGGCCACCGGCGACCACCGCGATGAGCATGATCTGCTTGGTGGCTCGGCCATTCGCCGCGTCCGATGTCATCGGAGCTTCCGGGCTGGCATCGGTGACACTGCCCCACCGTTGCACGCGAGCACGACCGCTCACCCCCACCGAGGTGAGCGCGACCGCGGTCGTCTGTGCGTCACTCGCGATCCACAGATGGAACGACTGTTCTGACGAGTCCAAGGGGATGGATCGCCTTTCGTGATCGGGTGCGGCCGACGTATTCACTGCCGGCTGGTCGCTCAGGCGATGCCCTTGCGGCGGCGGATCATCTGGTACGCCTGGCGGCGCGCGAACTGGTTGAGCTGTGAGCGCAGGTTCTCGTCGTCGAGGTAGCGCTGCATGAGCTTGCCGTTGTCGTCGTGGCGGGACAGGATCACGTCCTCGATGCGCTTGTCGCAGACCACGCCGAAGTTGCTCTCGTCGTTGACCATGGCGGCGGCTTCGAGGGTGCCGTCCTCGGCCAGGGCGACGATCTGCTGCTCGACCCAGACCTTGTCAGCCTCGCCCAGCCCAATGCCGAACTTGTCGTTGAAGACGTCGATCAGCTCGGACAACGCCACCTTCTCGGGGTCATGTTGGCGGCCTGCTCCCCCGCCGACGAAGCCGGGCAGCATCTGCTCGCCCTCAGGCGACAGGGACGCGTCGTGCTCCCCGGTCTTGCTGACCCTCAGGTGGGTCAACTGCACCTCGCCGATGTCGACGGACGGGTCCTGCCGGCGCGGCAAACGGTTGAGCAGCGCCCGCCCGTATAGGTACAACCGTTCCAGGTCGGAGTCCTGGTAGGGGACGATCTGGCTGAGGAACGCGTACATGCGGGTGTAGTCGCGCAGGGCGGACCGGAAGTCGTCTGCGGCCTCTTGGTCCTCGTCGACCAGGGCCTTGAAGCGCTGCACGGCCGGCTCGGTGAAGCGGTAGAGGGAGGCGTGCGCGCGCTGGAGGGCGGTGTCGCTGGTCGCCTTGTGCTCCGCCGCGAGCAGCGCCTCGGCGTACGCCTGCATCTCGGAGTCGACGAGGACCGGGTAGCCGGTCACCGCATTCTGGGCGGTGTAGAGCAGGTTGGGGTCGGTGGGGGTGGTGGCGGCGGTTTCGAAGTACGGCTTGAACTGTTCGGCGATGTCGCCGGCCTCGTTGACGAAGTCGAGGACGAAGACGTCGCCCTGGGCCTTGAGCGGGTGGGTGCGGTTGAGCCGGGAGAGTGTCTGCACCGCGGCGACGCTCTTGAGCAGCTTGTCCACGTACATCGTGGTGAGCAGCGGCTGGTCGAAGCCGGTCTGGTACTTCTCGGCGACGACCAGGATCTTGTACTCGGTGTCCTGCTTGGCCTTGGGCGTGCCGGCGTACTTGTCGTCGGCGGCCGTGTAGGCGAACTTCTCGGGCAGCTCGCCCTCGCTGAACCCGTTGATCCGCGCCTCGGTGTGCTCGACGCCGTCGACCTCCAGGTCGCCGGAGAAGGCAACCAGAGAGTCGCAGCCGACGTAGCCCTGCATCTCGACGTACTTCTTGATGGCGGTGTGTAGGCGGACGGCGGCCTCGCGGGAGCCGGTGACCACCATGGCCTTGGCCCGGCCGCCGAGGCGCGGCCCGGTGTGCTTGCGGAAGTGCTCGACGATGATCTCCGCCTTCTGGGCCTGCATGGTGGGGTGCAGGCTGGCGAAGCGGGCAAGCTGGGCGCCGGCCTTCTTCGGGTCGACCTCCGGGTCGTCGGGGTTGGCGTTGGCCAGTTTCCAGTACGCCTTGTAGGTCAGGTAGTTGCGCAGCACATCGAGGATGAAGCCCTCCTCGATGGCCTGTCGCATCGAGTACGTGTGAAACGGCTGCGGATTGCCCGTGACCGGGTGCGGCGTGCCGAACAGCTCGAGGGTCTTCGGCTTCGGTGTGGCGGTGAACGCGAAGTACGACAGCGTCTCGTGCCGGCCGCGTGCGAGGGCCGACGCGGTGAGCAGGTCGCCCGACTCGTCCACGTCGTCGCTGCCGAGCTTGAGCAGCACCTTCTTCAGTGCGGCGGCCGAGTCGCCGGACTGCGACGAGTGCGCCTCGTCGACGATGACCGCGAACCGCTTGCCCTTGAGCCCCTGCACCTGGCTGAGGATGTAGGGGAACTTCTGCATCGTGGTGATGATGATCTTCGCGGCCTCACCTTTGAGGGCGGTGGCGAGCTGGGCGGAGTCCTTGTCGATTCGCTGCACCACGCCGGGCACGTGCTCGAACTGGAAGACGGTGTCCTGCAACTGCCGGTCGAGCACCACCCGGTCGGTGATGATGATGACCTTGTCGAAGACCGGCTCGTTGGGGCGCAGCCCCTTGGCCCGCGCGTCCTCGTCAAGGGCGGGCGCGGTGTGCAGGCTGGAGAGCCGGTGCGCCAGCCAGGCGATGGTGTTCGACTTGCCAGACCCAGCCGAGTGCATGACCAGGTAGTTGTGGCCGGAGCCGTTGCGGGCGGCGTGATCAGTGAGCTGGGTGACCGCGTGCCATTGGTGATAGCGCGGGAAGATCAAGGTCCGCGATTCCTTGTCGGTGTGCAGGAACCGCCGGACCAGGTCCATCCAGGTGTCCGGGTGCCAGATTTGCTCCCAGAGATAGGAGCTGCGGTAACCGGAAGCGCCCGCCGGCGGGTTGCCGGCGCCACCGGAGACGCCGGGCCCCTCGGAGCCAGTGTTGAAGGGCAGGAACCGGGTCTTGTCGCCCGCCAGCTTCGTCGTCACGAAGACGAGGTCGGGATCCACGGCGAAGTGCACGAGGGTACGCCGGGCGAAGAGCAGTTCCTTCGAGTCGCGAGTCTTGCGGTACTGCTCCTTGGCGTCCTCGACGGTCTGGCCGGTCAGGGGGTTCTTCAGCTCAGCAGTGGCGAGCGGGATCCCGTTGACGAAGAGGACCAGGTCGAGGGTGTTGTTGCTGCTCGTCGAGTAGGCGAGCTGGCGGGTGACGGTGAGGCGGTTGGCACGGTAGAGCTTTAGCGCGTCGTCGGTGATCGCGTGGGCGGGCTTGAAGTAGGCGAGCCGGATCAGGACACCCTTGTCCTTGACGCCTCGACGGAGGACGTGAAGAGGGCCGAGCTCGTCGATCTGCTTGGCCAGGTACTGGGCGAAGTGCCGCTGCGCCTCGTCGGGGTTGTTCCCGTGGTACGCGAGCAGCTTCGCCCACTCGTCAGACTGGGTCGCGCCGATGAATGCGAACAACTCGGCCGTGTCCAGCCCGAGCTGCCGGTCGTAGGTGCTGGCCGCCCCGCGCCGCCACCCCGAGCCGAGCAGGGCACCCCCGATTGCCGCCTCGAACGTCTGCTCTCGATGCACCGGTCTCATTCGTCGGTCCCCCGCGCCGTTCGCACATCAATCTGCCCCGTTGTCGCCGCCGTGATCAGTGCCTGGCGCCGCTCCGCCATCAGAGCGATCTGCTCGGTCAGCAAACGGCGTAGGTTGTCGACCTGCCGCTGTCTCTCGTCCAAGCGGGCCACAATCCTGTCCTGCTCAGGACGGGGCGGACATGGCACCTGCAACTCTAGAAGAGCGCCAATATTCACCCGCGAAAAAGTGCTTCCAATTTGCATCTGCTCGAGTTGCGGCGTTGCCACGCTATTCAAGACGTGCGTCAAGTAGAGCTGATTCTGATCACGACTTGTGATACGGCAAACATCCTGACCCATCGTGAATGGCTCGTCAGTATCAACATATGCAGCAATACCAACGGAGGCATTCCGACTGTAGACGATATCCCCTCGACGGGGCCGCCGCAGATCGTCAGCGAGATCACGGAAATCATCCTCACCGACAAATCGATGAGCCCGGGTCAAGTCAAGGCGACCTGGCGTAACGTCTCCTGGACTCACAACGGGATAACCATCGGCAACATAGGCAGGGGTGCGGTGTTTGCAATCTATGATTCGCCAGCGCCGCTTCAATGGCAGCATATCCCAGGTAGTAGGAAGTGCGTCGAATGCCGGGTGCCCCACTGCCCGGACATTCGCTCGATCATCTGTGCCACTCGTGACAAGCCCAATCACCTCGGTCCGCCACCGCTCGACGAGGAGTTCCCTCTGCCTCCGGCGGGCTTTCTCAAGGGCATCCAGGCGATTGAGTTCGGCGTCGAGGAAGTCGGCAAGGCACCTCTGCTCCTCTAACTCGGGAACGTGCACGATAAAGTTGGCGAGCGCATCGGACGACAACTCTTGAAAGGTGCTTCCTTGACCAAGAGATTGAAGCCGGGCTGCAGCGGCCGATAGTTGGTAGTAAAAAAAACGGATATCGAGTGGAACGGTCGGCACAAGCGCCCGACAGCCCTGATTGAAAGCCAATTCAGTACCGGCCATTGCGACATAGCCGATCGGTGCCCGCGTAGACAGGACAAGCGAGCCTGCAGGCACGATCCTGGATCCAGTTCGCGCACCCAGGAATGTAAGGGTGCGCTGAGTTCGAGAAATTGTGCGATCAGCGGCACCGACGTCGATTGGCGTCGCCCATGGGATTGGGCCATCCCAGTTCTCGTTCTCCGCTGTTGGAGTGCCACCATTTACAACTCGGAAGATGCGTCGCAGGGGCATGCTCTGCTCAAGAGTCATCGAGTAACCTCCGAGAGCAGGGATTGGATTTCTGCCTCCAACGCCTTCATTTCAGAGTCAATCTCACCGAGAGGACGCGGCGGCGTGTAGACGTAGAAGTGCCGCGTGAAGGGGATCTCGTACCCGATCTTGGTCTTTGTGTCGTCGATCCAGGCATCAGATGTGTGTGGGAGCACCTCGCGCCTGAGGTAGTCGTGGATGTCCTCGTCGAGTGGCATGTTCTCGTTGTCCCGCAGGTCGGGGTCCGGCAGCGGGTTACCCTTGCGGTCGGTCTGCACCTCCCCCTCCGGGTCGCTGACCGAGAACGCCTCCCACAAGGCCTTCTCCACCGCCGCCGGCAGCTTCCCCAGCCCGTTCAGCTTCATCGCGAACTGAGCACGGGTCCCAGACTTCAGCCCGATCAGCGACTTCGCCGCCGCCAGTAGCGACTCCCGCTCGGCGTGCTTGAGGACCGCCTTCGCCTCGGCGAGCAGCGCGATAGCCTCCTCGGTGACCTCGAAGCGCAGCCGGAGTGGGCGCTCGACGGTGATGCGTTGGTAGCCGAAGTCGGTGGTCTTGAAGACCTTCACCTTGGCGTGCTGCGGGTGCTCCGGGTCGTCCGCGATGGACAGCGCCTCCACGTACAGCTTGGTCAGCTCGTCGATGTGCTCGTCGGTGAGCATCTTGCGCTTGTCGCCGAGGCTCTTGCGCATTTTGGTCCAGTAGTCGCGGCCGTCGAGCAGCACGACCTTCCGCCGGCGGGCCGGGTCCTTCCGGTTGGTGAGGATCCAGAAGTAGGTGGAGATGCCGGTGTTGTAGAAGAGCTGGTCCGGCAGCGCGACGATGCCTTCGAGCAGGTCGTTCTCCAGGATCCAGCGGCGGATCTCCGACTCCCCCGATCCGGCGGCGCCGGTAAAGAGCGGCGAACCGTTGAAGACGATCGCCAGGCGGCTGCCACCGTCCTCGGGGCGCTTCATCTTGGAGATCATGTGCTGGAGGAAGAGCAGCGACCCGTCGTTGATCCGGGGCAGGCCGGCACCGAACCGGCCGGCGTGTCCGCGGGCCGCCTCAACCTGAATGAATGGAGCAACCTTCTTCCACTCCACGCCGAACGGAGGGTTGGCGAGCATGTAGTCGAAGCGCTCGCCTTCGTGGCCGTCCTGGCTGAACGAGTTGCCGAAGGCGATCTTCGTAGGGTCGCCGCCCTTGAGCATCATGTCCGACCGGCAGATCGCGTACGTCTCGCCGTTGAGCTCCTGCCCGTACACCTCGACGGTGGCGTGCGCGTTGTGGGCCTGGATGTGCTCCTGGGCCTCGGTGAGCATGCCGCCGGTGCCGCAGGCCGGGTCGTAGACCTTGCGGACAATGCCGGGGGTGACCAGGTCGTCCTCGTCGGGGGCGAGGAGCAGGTTGACCATTAGCTTGATGACCTCGCGGGGGGTGAAGTGCTCACCGGCGGTCTCGTTGCTGATTTCGGAGAAGCGGCGGATCAGCTCCTCGAAGACGTAGCCCATCTGGTGGTTCGAGACCACGTCCGGGTGCAGGTCGATGTCGGCGAACTTGGCGACCACCTGGTAGAGCAGCCCGGCCTCGGCAAGCCGGCTGATCTGGGTGTCGAAGCCGTACTTGTCCAGCACGTCGACGGCACCGGGCGAGAAGCCGCCGATGTAGCCGCGCAGGTTCAGGGCGACGTGGTCCTGGTCGCCGAGGAGCTTACGGAAGGACATTTCGCTGGTGTTGTAGAACGACAGCCCGGCGGCCTTGCGCAGCACCGGGTCCACGTTCTGCACACCCAGGTCCTTGAGGTGCTTGTGCCTGGCGAGCACCGCGTCCTTCGTCGGTTCGAGTACGCAGTCGAGGCGCCGCAGCACGGTCAGCGGGAGTATCACTCGTCCGTACTCGGACTGCTTGTAGTCGCCGCGGAGCAGGTCGGCCACCGACCAGATGAAGTTCGCCAGCTCTTGGTGCTTGGTGCTCACCAGGTTCCTTTCGATTGCCTTAAGTCAAGCAGTATGGCTGCTGCCCCTGCATCGTTGTAGCCCCCCTCCCGGGGCGGATCGTCGTCCAATCTGTCAGCGGAGGGAGGGGCCGGTAGCCCTTACTTGGGTGACTTCCGCCGAGCCGATCGTTGATCAGGGCGGAGCGCCCCGCGCGCCAGGCCGTCGGCGGTGAGCTGCACCAGATCCGCGCCAAGGGTCGCGGCCTGTCGGATTGCCGACTCGAAGGCGTCGAGCCGTCGGAACGCCTCGCCGTGCGCCCGCTGGTCGTCCAGCGTCATTCGCCGCACCTGCGCGCGCCGGATGTCGAAGCGCAGCGTCCCCGACAGGCTCGACGCCTGCTTCTCGTTCGCCGACGTACGCAACTGCCCTGCCAGGAACCACGAGTCCAGCGCCGCCGGGTTCGGCCGCAGCAGGTAGAGGTTGCGCCCCAGCAGTGCCCCCTCGGTGGTCACCACCCGGGCGGTGAGCTGCCGCGCGATCATCGGCACGACCACGTCTCCGACCGCCAACCGGATCTCCTGCCCGAGCCGGCCGTCGTCCCGGCCGGAGGGGCCTTCGCCGCTCAGCACGTCCTGCACGGTCAGCACCGGCGGCCCCCCCGCCGACGGCTCGCCGCCCTCGGTTGACGCGGCGCGGATCGGGCCGATCAGTTGCAGCGCGCCGGCCCGGGCCAGCTCCCCCACCGTCAGGAACTCCCCGTCCGGCCCCTCGGGCGCGGGCGTCACCTGCGGCATCAGCCCCGGCAAGTCGCCGACGATGGCGGCGAGGCGCTCTCTGGTGCGTACCAGATGCTCTCCGGTGGCCTCGCCCCCGACGGCGGGTTGGCGGCGCGCGGGGGTGAGGTCAACCTCCTCGTCGAGCAGCTCGATCACCGGGACGGCCCGGGCGAAGCCGGCCTCCTCGAGCTCGTTGTCGGGGGTGGCGGTGAAGGCCTGCCAGGTGTCGAGGATCCGCGAGTAGTCGCCGGTGGCGGCGTCGACCAGCAGGGTCCGCGCGGGTGGCGGCGCGTCGGGCGCGGGCCGCCGCAGCACCCACACGCAGGCCAGTCTGACGTTCAGCTTCTACGAGCCGGACGACTGGCGCGACCGGCT
>NZ_JBSGJR010000049.1:0-21479 GCF_053605645.1 Micromonospora sp. NPDC003776 | reverse complement strand
GGTCGGCGAGCCGCAGCACCGGCGCGGGCAACGCGCCGGCCAGGGCGGCCAGCAGCACCGGCCGGGTGACCAGGTGCACCGGCTCCCCGTGCCGCCGCTCCAGCCGGCCCACGTCGATGGTGGCGATCCGGCTGCCGTCCGGGCGCAGGATGGCCCCGCCGGGCTGCCGGCGCCCCCGCCGCCGCACCTCCTCCCCCACGCCGAGCGCGTCCAGCGCCCGCAGGGCCGCGGGCCAGATGCCCAGCCCGGTGCCCCGCTCGGGCAGCGCCGCGGCGCGCTCCCGCACGGTGACGTCCCAGCCGGCGGCGCGCAGCCCGATCGCCGCCGCCAGCCCGCCGATCCCGCCACCGACCACCACCGCACGCATCCCCATGCCGGCACCGTACTACAGATGTAGTGCCCAGCACTACGCCTGTAGTCTGGCGGGCGTGACGGACCGGCGACAGCTCCTGCTCGACGCGGCCATCCGGGTCCTCGGCACCCGAGGGCTGCGGCAGCTCACCCATCGCGCCGTGGACGCCGAGGCCGGGCTGCCGGCCGGCTCCGCGTCCAACGCGTACCGGACGCGGGAAGCCCTGGTGGCCGGGGTGTTCGGCCGGCTGGTCGAGGTGGAGACGGCGGCGTGGGACCAACTCGCCGGGCAGTTGCCGCCCGGGGACCGGACCGCGTTCGCGACCGTGCTCGGGCGGCTGATCCGGCAGCTCACCACCGAGGGACGGGTGCTCACCCTGGCCCGGTACGCGCTCTTCGCGGAGGCGGCCGTCCAGCCGGCGCTACGCGCCGAGGTCACCGCCGGCCGGGATCGGCTGGCCGAGTGGGGCCTGCCGGTGCTCGCCGAGCTCGGCTCCACCGACCCGGCCGCGCACTTCCCGATGCTGCTGGCCCTGGTGGACGGCCTGCTCGCCAACCAGTTGGCCGGGCCGGCGGACGACTTCGACCCGGAGGCGGCGATCGCCGCGCTGCTGCGCGGCATCCTGCCGGGAGAAGGTTGAGCGGGCCCCCTGCTGGATCGAAAGCGTCAGCAGGGGGCCGTTCCTCACCTGTCGCGCTGCCGGCGGGTCGCCCAGCGCTGGGCCAGCGCCACCGCGGTGCCCCATATGCCCTTGCGGAACAACAGCACCGCCAGCACGAAGATGGTGCCGGTGACCAGGCCGACCTGCTCGAAGCCGGAGAAGGACAGCCAGTCCTCCAGGCGGACGAGCAGCGCCGCGCCGATCACCCCGCCCCAGAGGGTGCCGATGCCGCCGAGCACCACGACGATGACCGCCTTGCCGGACGTCGTCCAGTGCAGGGAGTCCAGCGAGACGAACTGGTGCCCCATCACGAACAACCCGCCACCCAGCCCGGCGAGGAACGCCGACAGGACGAACACGGTCAGCTTGTACCGGTGCACCGGGTAGCCGAGGGCCCGGGCCCGGGCCGGGTTGTCCCGGATGCCGACGAGCACCCGGCCGAAGGGCGAGTTCACGATCCGCCACGCGGCCCAGAGACCGAGCAGCGCGATCGGCAGCGCCGCGTAGTAGAAGTAGTACTCGTCGGAGAGGTCCAGCCCGCCCAGCTCGCGCGGCACCGACTGGAGGCCGTTCTCGCCGCCGGTGACCGTGCCCCACTTGTTGGCGACGTAGTAGATCATCTGGGCGAAGGCCAGCGTCACCATGGCGAAGTAGATGCCGGTCCGCTTCACCGCGAGGTAGCCGATCGGGACGGCGAGCACGGCCGCCGCCACCGCACCGGCCAGCACCGCGAGCGGGAACGGCAGGCCGGCCTTGATCGCGGCGAGGCCGGCCACGTAGGCCGACGTGCCCCAGAAGGCGGCGTGGCCGAAGGACATCAGGCCGGTGAAGCCGAGCAGCAGGTCCACCGAGACCGCGAAGAGCGCCCAGCACAGCATGTCCACGGCGACCGCCGGGTAGAGGCCGTTGGGCAGCCAGAGCGCGACCGCCAGCCCGACCGCCAGCAGCACGTACCGGACCCACCAGGGGGCCCGGGCCACGGCCACCAGCCCGGAGCGGGCCGGGCCCGGCTTCGCCCCGGGCTCGCTGTCGACCACAGTGGTCATGCCGGTGCCTCCTCACGCCCGAACAGGCCGGCCGGACGCCACATCAGCACGACGGCCATCACGATGAACACCAGGGTCTGGGACAGGATCGGCCAGTCGGCGAGGTAGACCACGCCCCACGCCTGGATCAGACCGATGCCGAACCCGGCGGCCACCGACCCGAAGATCGAGCCGAGGCCGCCGATCACCACCACCGCGAAGACCACGATGATCAGGTCGGAACCCATCAGCGGGTTGACCGCGCGCATCGGTGCGGCGAGGACCCCGGCCAGCCCGGCCAGCGCGATGCCGAAGCCGAAGACCGGGGTCACCCACCGTCCCACGTTGATCCCGAGCGCCCGGGTCAGCTCCGGGCGTTCGGTCGCCGCCCGCACCACCATGCCCACCCGGCTGTGGGTGAGCAGCCACCACACCGCGACGCAGATCGCCACGGCGAAGCCCAGCACGAAGACCCGGTACGTCGGGAAGTCGAACAGCCCGAAGTCGACGGAGCCGCCGAGTTCCGCCGGTGTGGAGTACGGGCTCGACTGCACGCCGTACCGGGACTTCACCAGGTCCTGGAGGATGAGCGTGAGGCCGAAGGTGAGCAGGAAGTTGTAGAGCGGATCGAGCTGGGCCAGCCGGTGCACGAAGGCCCGCTCCAGCGCCATGCCCAGCACCCCCAGCACCACCGGCATGATCACCAGCGCCCACCAGAACGGCACGCCGAACTCGGACAGCAGGACGTACGCCCCCATCGCGCCGAGCATGTAGAAGGCGCCGTGGGCGAAGTTGACCACGCGGAGCATCCCGAAGATGACCGCCAGACCGAGGGCGAGCAGGGCGTAGAACGCCCCGTTCACCAACCCGTCGAACGTGTGCTGAAGGAAACCGGTCATGGCCTCGTCACATCTTGCACTCGGCCGACGGCGGCGCGAACGCCTCGGCCGCCGGAATGGTCTTCAGGACCTTGACGTAGTCCCACGGCTCCTTGACCTCGGACTCCGGCTTCACCTGGGCCAGGTACACGTCGTGGATGACCCGGTGGTCCTCGGCGCGGATCTTGCCGTTACGCAGGAAGACGTCGTTGATCTCCTTGCCCTCCAGCTGCTTCACCACGGTGTCCGCGTCGTCCGTGCCGGCCGCCTGCACCGCCTCCAGGTACTGCATCGCGGCCGAGTAGTTGGCGGCGTGCGCGAAGGTGGGCCGGGTGCCGGTCTCCTTCTGGAACCGGTCGGCGAACTCGCGGTTCTGCTGGTCGAAGTTCCAGTACCAGGCGTCGGTGTAGGTGGTGCCGGCCAGCGCCGCCGGGGTCAGCGAGTGGATGTCGGTGAGGAACATCAGGCCGACCGCGAGACCGATGCCCTTGTCCCGGAGCTTGAACTCGTTGTACTGCTTGACCAGGTTCACCAGGTCACCGCCGGCCTGCATGGTGCCCAGGGTGTCCGGCTTCGGGTTCAGGGTGGGCGCCTTCAGCAGGAAGGTGGAGAAGTTGTCGTTCGGGAACGGCGTGGCGTCCTTGGCGACGATCTTGCCCCCGGCGCCCTCCACGGCCGCGGAGAACTTCTTCTCCATGTCCTGCCCGAACGCGTAGTCCGGGTAGACGATGTACCAGTTCTTGGCGCCCTGCTGGGTCGCCGCCGTGCCGGTGCCGTGGGCCAGCATGTAGGTGTCGTACGCGTAGTGGAACGTGTACTTGTTGCAGGACTTGCCGGTCAGGTCGGTGGTCGCCCCGGTGATGTTGAAGTAGAGCTTCTTCTTCGCCTTCGCGACGTCGGCGACCTTCAGGGCGGCCGACGAGGTGGGCACGTCGAGGATCGCGTCGACGCCCTTGCGGTCGTAGAGCTCGGCCGCCTTGGTGTTGGCGATGTCCGGCTTGTTCTGGTGGTCGGCGGACTCGACGCTGATGTTCTTGGTGATCGCCTTGTCGCCGTACTTGGCCTTGAAGTCGTTGACGGCCATCTGGACGGCCTTCACCGAGTTGGGGCCCGACGCGTCCGCGTACACCCCGGACTGGTCGTTGAGGACACCCAGCACGATCTTGTCGTCGGTGAGCTTGGAACTGCCCGACCCGCTCGGACCACCGCCGCCGCACCCGGCGGCGAGCAGCGCGACGGCGGACGCCGCCGCCAGACCTGCGGTTCTGCGCATGCCGATCCCTCCACATCCGCGCCGAGGCGCGGCTCAATGTGCCGTTGTGAGATTCAGATGCCGAGGTACGCCAGCAGCTCGCGTTCCCGCGAGCGCACCTCGGAGTTCTCCATCGCCTCCGCGATCCGTCCCTCGGCCAGCAGGTAGTGCCGGTCGGCGACGCCGGTGGCGAAGTGCAGGTTCTGCTCGACCAGCAGCACGGTCACGCCGTGCTGCTTGGCCTCCCGCAGCAGGTCACCGACCTGCTGGACGAGCAGCGGCGACAGCCCCTCGGTGGGCTCGTCGCAGAGCAGCAGCCGGGCGCCCATCCGCAGCACCCGGGCCAGGGCGAGCATCTGCTGCTCGCCGCCGGAGAGCATGGTGGCCGCCGAGTCACGCCGGGTGTGCAGCGCCGGGAACGCCTCGTAGATCCGCTCCAGGGACCACGGGTCGGGGCCGACCCGGGGCGGCAGGGTGAGGTTCTCGGTGACGGTCAGCGAGGCGTACGCGCCGCGGTCGTCGGGGACCCAGCCGAGCCCGGCCCGGGCCCGCTTGTACGCCGGCATCCTGGTGATGTCCCGGCCGTCCAGGCTGATCGTGCCCCGCTGGCCCGGGTGCAGCCCCATCACGCTGCGCAGCAGGGTGGACTTGCCGGCCCCGTTGCGGCCGACCAGGGTGACCACCTCGCCGGCGGCCACCTCCAGGCTCACCTCCCGCAGCACCTGCGCCTCGCCGTACCAGGCGGAGAGGTTCTCAATGCGCAGCATCTGCGGCTCCCAGGTAGGCGGTGATGACCCGCTCGTCCGTACGGACCTGCTCGTACGGCCCCTCGACCAGCACCTTGCCGGCCTGCAGGACGGTCACGGTGTCGGCGAGCCGGCCGACCACGCTCATGTTGTGCTCGACCATCACCACGGTCCGTCCCTTGCGGACGGCGGCGATCAGGTCGACGGTGCGGTCGACGTCCTCCAGCCCCATCCCGGCGGTGGGCTCGTCGAGCAGCAGCACCTTCGGGTCCAGGGCGAGGGCGATGGCCAGCTCCAGGGCCCGCTTACGGCCGTACGCCAGGGCCTCGGCCGGCGCCTCGGCCAGTTCGGCGAGGTCGACCATGGCGAGCAGCTCGTCGGCCCGGTCCCGGTAGCGGCGCATCAGCGTGGCCGAGCGCCAGAACCGCCAGCCGAGCCCACTGGGCGACTGGAGGGCCAGCTGCACGTGCTCCCGCGCGGAGAGCTGCGGGAACAGGCTGGTGATCTGGAAGGAGCGGGCCACGCCCAGCCGGGCGACCCGCTCCGGGGGAAGGCCGGTGACGTCCCGGCCGGCCAGCTCGATCCGGCCCCCGCTGGGCGGCAGGAAGCCGGTGAGCAGGTTGAACAGCGTGGTCTTGCCGGCACCGTTGGGGCCCACCAGGGCGTGCACCGTCTCCGGCGCCACGTCGAGATCGACCCCGTCGACGGCCCGGAAGCCCCGGAAGTCCCGGGTCAGCCCACGGGCCGACAGGATCGCTTGCCCGGCCATCGCCTCACCCTCCGCAGGTCCGTCCCGCGCCGGCCAGGTCGGTGACCGGGGTCACAGGGCCGTCGCGTGCAGGAAACCTACGGTGCGGCGAAGCGGTCGAGCCATGTCGATTGCCCACACATTCGACCGGCGTGAGGCGGGCCCGCCCTCCATAGGGGCGGGCCCGCACCCCCTCGCCGGACCGGCCCGATCGGGATCGGCGGCCGTCGACATGTGGCGCGCCACCGTCACCGGGTCGCGGCGTACTCGGGCAGGGTGAGGCCCTCGGCGTGGCTGAAGAAGAGCCGGGTGGCGAGCCCGCGCAACGGGCGGGAGGTCATCGCCCGCATGGACGCGTCCCGCATCCGGATCGCGGTCCGACTTCCCGGCAGGAACCCGGAGATCCCGCCACCCGGCAGCTCCTGGCCCTTGCGGACGTGCGCCCGCAGCACCTCCTCGTAGCGGCGGTACGCGATCCGGTGGTCGCCCCCGGCGGCGGCCAGCTCCCCGGCCAGCAGGTACGCCCCGACCAGCGAGAGGCTGGTGCCCTGCCCGGTCAGCGGGGACGGGCACCAGGCGGCGTCGCCGAGCAGCGCCACCCGCCCGGCGCTCCAGGAGTCCATCCGCACCTGCCCGTACCGGTCGAAGTAGAAGTCCGGCGCGTCGGCCATCGCGGCCAGCAGGTCGGCCGCGCCCCAGCCCACGTCGGCGAAACGCGCGGCGAGGAGCCGCTGCTGGGCCGCCCGGTCCCGGCGGTCCACGTCCAGCTCCGGCGAGGCGAAGCTGAAGAAGGCGCTGGACCGGCCGTGCCGGTTCGGGCGGGTGCCGACCACCCGGCCGCCGGGGGCGTTGTGCAGCAGGAACCAGCCGGTCTCGTCCGGGTACGGGGTGGTGAAGTAGGCCAGGTACGCCCCGAGCGGCCGGACGTACGCCGACTCGGGACCGAAGGCGAGGGCCCGGGTGCGGGAGTGCGAGCCGTCCGCCCCGATCACCAGGTCGACGGTGCGCGGGGACGAGCGGGTGAAGGTGAGCCGCACCCCGTCGTCGGTCTGGGTGAGCGCCTCGATCGAGTCGTCGAAGACGTACTCCACGTCGGACCGGGTCTCCTCGTACAGCACCCGGGCCAGGTCTCCGCGCTCGATCTCGATGTCGGCGACGATGCCCTCGCCGGCGAAGGCGTGCACCGGCATCCGGGCGCGGACCTCGCCCCGCGCGTCGACGTACGCCATCCCCTGCTCCCGGACGCACTCGGCGCGGATCCGGTCGGTCAGCCCCATCCGCGCGACCACCTCGCGGGCGGTTCCCCGGACGTCGACCGCCTGCCCACCGGGGCGCAGCCCGGGCGCGCGTTCCACCACGGTGACGGCGAAGCCGTACCGGCGCAGCCAGAAGGCCAGGGCGGGGCCGGCGATGCCGGCGCCGGAGATGAGCACGGTCCTGTCGTTCATCACAGTACTCCCGAGTTCGTGCGTACACCGTCAACCCGGTCCGCGCCGGATCCGCCTCGGACGGTAGGGCCGGACCGTTCCGCCCGCCCTTCCCGACCTAGTACGCTGCCCCCGGCGGGGGCCTGGCCGGCGCCCCGCACTAGTACGCTTCCCGGGGAGGACCGTGATGACCCGCCCGGAGCCGCCGTACCGGCGGATCGCGGCGGAGCTCCGCCGCCGCATCGACCTCGGGGAGCTGCGTCCCGGCGACCCGGTCCCGTCGGCCCGCCGCCTGACCCGCGAGCACGGGGTGGCGATCGCCACCGCCACCAAGGTCCTCGCCCTGCTCCGCGACGAGGGCCTCGTGCTGACCCGGCCCGGCGCGGGCACCGTGGTCGCCCCGGCCCGGCCGGCGGCCCCTCGCCCGCGAACGGGCGGCGAGCCGGAGCTGAGCCGGGACCGGCTGGTCCGCCGGGCCGTCGCCCTCGCCGACGCGGGTGGGCTCGGCGCGGTCTCCATGCGGCAGCTCGCCGCCGACCTGGGCACGGCCACCATGTCGCTCTACCGTCACGTGCGCGGCCGGGACGACCTGATCCTCGCCATGGCCGACGCGGTGCTGGGGGACGCCCCGCTGCCCACCGTTCCGCCGGCCGGCTGGCGGGCCCGCCTCGACCTGATGGCCCGGGCGCAGTGGGCGGTCTACCGGCGGCACCGCTGGCTGCCGCACGTCATCTCGATGGCCCGTCCCCAACCGCTGCCGAACGGCATGGCGCACACCGAGTGGGCGCTGCGGGCCACCGAGGGGTTGGGCCTGGACCGGCACGCGCGGTGGCACGTGACGATCACCCTGATGGCGTACGTGCGCGGCATCGCCACCAACCTGGAACCGGGCGCGCAGGCGGTGCAGGACACCGGCCTCAGTGACGACGAGTGGGTGGACCGGCACCGGGACGACTTCCGGCGGATGTTCACCAGCGGTGGGCTCGCCACGATGGCCGCGCTGACCGGCGAGGGCGCGATCGACGTCGACCTGGAGACCGTCTTCGACTTCGGCCTGCGCCGCCTCCTCGACGGCTACGCCACGCTGATCGAGGGGCGGGCCGGCGGGCTCAGCTGACCGGCTCCGCCCCGGCGACGCTCCGCTCGTACTCGGCGGCCAGCCCGTGCAGCAGCGCGTCCAGGCCGAGGACGAAGGCGCCCTCGTCCACGCTGCGCTGGTGACCGGCGAGGCGGTGCGCCTGGCTCAGGTGCGGGTGCGCGGCGTACAGCGCCGGATCCTCGACGAAGCCCCGGGCGAACGAGCCGAGAGCGGAACCGGCGACGTAGTAGCGCAGGGCCGCGCCGATGTGGGTGGCCCGCGCCGGCGGCCAGCCGGCCCGGACCAGGCCCCCGTAGACCGCGTCGGCCATGGCCAGGGCGGCGGGCCGCCGGCCCGGCCCCTGGGCCAGGTACGGGACGATGTTCGGGTGCGCGGCGAGGGCCGCCCGGTACGACCCGGCCCAGCGCCGCAGCGCCTCGCACCAGTCGTACCGGCCGAAGGCGCTGACGTCGACGGTGGCGGTGACGCTGTCGGCGACCGCAGCGAGGATGTCGTCCTTGGTGGCGAAGTGGTTGTAGAGCGACGGCCCCTGCACGCCGAGCGCGGCGGCCAGCCGTCGGGTGGAGAGCGCGGCGAGGCCGTCGGCGTCGATCAGGGCGAGCGCGGTGGTGACGATCTTCTCCCGGCTCAGCAGGGCCTGGCGGGGGCGCGGCACCCTATGCCACTCCCGCCGGGCCGCCGGCGCCCTGAGTCCACCCTGGGCCACGTCCCGCCATGCCATCCTCCCCGTCCGACCGCACCTGCCCACGCACCCTAGTCAGCCGCGTGGCGGCGTGGCCTCACCTCCACGGTGGAAGGAGGGGTCTGGACGGCTGAAAACTCGCACCGCTAGTTTGAGCATGATCCACCGCGGCAGCGACGTCGAGGCGTCGCCGCGCGGCGGATCGCACAGGGGGCTCCCGCCCGGTCCCGGGGCGGGAGCCCTCCCCCGGCTCGTCAGCCGGCCAACGCGTCCAGCGCCAGGTCGACGTCGGCCTCGGTGGTGTAGAGGTGGAACGAGGCGCGGACCCGGCCCGCCCGGACCGCCGCGCGCACCCCGGCCCGGGCCAGCTTCTCCTGCGCGCCGGCCACCTCCACCGTCACGATCGCGCTGTCGCCGGGCGGCCGGCCCAACCCGGTGAGGAATCGGTTGGCCAGCGCGACGTCGTGCGCGTGCACGGCGTCGAGGCCGACCTCGGCCAGCAGCTCGAGGGCGGGCGCGGCCCCGACGTAGCTGAACCAGGCCGGCGAGATGTCGAAGCGCCGGGCATCGTCGGCGAGCCGCAGCGGCGGGCCGTAGTAGGAGTTGTGCGGGTCCGCCCCGGCGTACCAGTTGGCGGCGTCGGGACGCATCCGGTCCCGCAGCCCGGAGGCCAGGTGGGCGAACGCGGCACCGCGCGGTGCCATCAGCCACTTGTACGCCGCGACGACCACCGCGTCGGCCAGGCCGGCGTCGAAGGGCAGCCAGCCGCAGGCCTGGGTGGCGTCCACCGCGACGAGGGCGCCGTGCGCCCGGGCCGCGGCGACGATCCGCTCGTACGGGGCGACCGTGCCGTCCGAGGACTGCACCAGGCTGAACGCCACCAGGTCGGTGGCCGCGTCGATCGCGTCGACCAGGCCGGCGAGCGGGACGGTCCGCACCCGCACGCCGCGCTCCTCCTGGGCCAGCCACGGGAACAGGATCGAGGTGAACTCGGTCTCGGGGACCAGCACGGTCGCCCCCGGCGGCAGCGCGGCCGCGACCGGGGCGATCAGTTGCGACGCGGTGCTGCCCACCGTCACGTCCGCGGCGCTCACCCCGATCAGGCCGGCGAACGCGGCCCGGGCCCGGGCGACCGAGGCGTCCCAGACCTCGAAGGAGACCCGGCCCACCCGCCAGTCGGCGAGCACCTCCTGCACCGCCGTCCAGGTCGGGTCGGGCGGCAGCCCGTACGTGGCGGTGTTCAGCCAACCGGGCTCCGGCTGCCACAGCTTCTGCGCCTGCTCGAGATCCATGCCGCGACGCTAACCGCGACCACGGCACCCTGGTCAGCGCCAATCACCCCCTCGTGGCCTGCGCCCCCGCGCCCGCCACGGCCGCCGATCTCGGACAGTTACCGTTCCTCACGAGCGGGCACTGTCCAAGATCGGCAAGGCCGGGGCGGGGCCGGCGGTCAGGCAGGGGTGTTGGCGAGGGGGGCGGGGTGCGGGGACGTGCCGGGGTCGGCCGGCGTTTCGTCCGCGTCGTCCGGGTCGAGCATGGTGGCCTCGTCGAAGGGCCGCGCCCCGGAGAGCACCGCCTGGGCCTGCGCCCGGTCGAACTCGCCGGTCCAGGTGCCGACCAGCACGGTGGCCACCGCGTTGCCGGCGAAGTTGGTCAGGGCCCGGGCCTCGGACATGAACCGGTCGATGCCGACGATCAGTCCGACGCCGTCGACCAGGTCCGGCCGGTGCGACTGGAGGCCGCCGGCGAGGGTGGCCAGGCCGGCGCCGGTGACCCCGGCGGCGCCCTTCGAGGCGATCACCATGAACGCCAGCAGGCCGATCTGCTCGCCGATCGCCATCGGCTTGCCCAGCGCGTCGGCGATGAAGAGCGCGGCCATGGTCAGGTAGATCGCCGTGCCGTCGAGGTTGAACGAGTAGCCGGTCGGCACGGTGATGCCGACGACCGGCTTGCCGACGCCGAAGTGTTCCATCTTGGCGATCAGCCGGGGCAGCGCCGACTCCGACGACGAGGTGGACAGGATCAGCAGGAACTCCCGGCCGAGGTAGCGCAGCAGCGAGAAGATCGAGATCCGGGCGACGAGCCAGAGCAGCGTGCCGAGCACCACCAGCACGAAGATCAGGCAGGTGGCGTAGAAGCCGAGCATGATCTGGGCCAGGCTGGTCAACGCGTCCATGCCGGTCGCGCCGACCACGGCGGCCATCGCGCCGAAGGCGCCGATCGGGGCCACCCACATGATCATCGCGAGCACCTTGAACACCAGGCGCTGGAGCACGCCGACGGCCCGCAGCACCGGCTCGCCCCGGCTGCCCATGGCCTGCACCGCGAAGCCCACCAGGAGGGCGACGAGCAGTGTCTGGAGCACCGACCCCTCGGTCAGCGCGGAGAGGAGCGAGGTCGGGATGATGCCGAGCAGGAAGTCGACGCTGCCGCCGGCCTCGCCGCCGGCCGCCTTCTGTCCGGAGCCGGCCAGCTCCGGGCCGAGGTGCAGGCCGGAGCCGGGGTGGATGATGTTGCCGACCACCAGGCCGATGGCGAGCGCCACCGTCGACATGACCAGGAAGTAGCCGAGCGCGAGGCCGCCGACCTTGCCGACCCGGGCCGCCTGCCGCACCGAACCGACACCGAGCACGATCGTGCAGAAGATGACCGGACTGATCATCATCTTGATCAGGTTGACGAAGCCAGTTCCGAGCGGCTTCAGCTCCTTGCCGAACTCGGGCGCGACGAAGCCGACCACGATGCCGGCCAGGACGGCCACGATGACCGCCAGGTAGAGGTAACGCGTCCGGTCCCGGCGGACGGGCCGGGCGACCGCGGGGGTGGGTGTGGTGGTGTCCATGCCCACAATGTGAAGCGCGTCTCAACCGGGGGCACGCTTGCGTTCATTCTGTTCACCTGCGCGAAGCACGGCCGAAACCGCGCCGGCAGGATGCGCCAGACTTGCCGGACGACCAGCGGCGGAAGGAGGAGATCGTGGCCCGACGGCAGTGGAGCATCGCCGGTCAGCTCTTCGCCCTCCAGGCCGTGGTGGTGACGCTGCTCGTGCTGGCCGGCGCGGCCGGCGCCGTCTGGCTGGCCCGCAGCGACTCCCAGCAGGCGGCGAAGGACAAGGTCCTCGGCGTGGCGCAGACGGTGGCGCACGCCCCCGAGGTCCGCGCCGCCCTGGCCGCTCCCGACCCCTCGGCCACCCTTCAGCCGTACGCCGAGTCGATCCGGAAGGCGACCGGAACGGACTTCGTGGTGGTGATGGCCCCGGACCGGACGCGCTACTCGCACCCCGACCCGAACCGGATCGGTCAGCCGTTCATCGGTGACATCGGCCCCGCGCTGGCCGGCGAGGCGTCGTTCACCACCACCAACACCGGCACGCTCGGCGAGTCGGTGCGCGCGGTCGTCCCGGTGTACGGCGACGGGCACCGCATCGTCGGCCTGGTCTCCGTGGGCATCACCACCAAGGCGATCAACCGGAAGCTGCTCGCCCAGGTGCCGGTGCTGCTCTACGCCGCCGTACCCGCGCTGGCCCTCGCCGCCACCGGGTCCTGGCTGCTCAGCCGCCGCCTGCGGCGGCAGACCCACGGCCTCGGACCGGCCCAGATGACCCGGATGTACGAGTACTACGACGCCGTCCTGCACTCCGTCCGCGAGGGACTGGTGGTGCTCACCCGGGACCGGCGGGTGGCGCTGGTCAACGACGAGGGCCGCCGGCTGCTCGGGCTCGCCGAGGACGCCGCGGTGGCCGACCGGCCGGTGGCCGACGTCGACCTGCCCCCGGCCGTGGCCGAGCTGGTCGCCGCCGGCCGGGACACCCACGACGAGGCGGTCCTCGCCGGCGACCGGGTGCTGGTGGTCAACCAGCGGACCACCCGCTTCGAGGGGGCGGTGCTCGGCACCGTGCTGACCCTGCGCGACCAGACCGAGCTGCGCAACCTGGCCAGCGAGCTGGACTCGGTACGCGCGCTCACCGAGGCGTTGCAGGCGCAGACCCACGAGTCGGCGAACCGGCTGCACACCGTGCTCACCCTGGTGGAGCTGGGCCGCGCCGACGAGGCGGTCCGGCTCGCCACCCGCGACCTGGAACTCGCCCAGCAGCTCACCGACCGGGTGGTCGGGGCGGTGACCGAGCCCGCGCTGGCCGCGCTGCTGCTCGGCAAGTCGGCGCGGGCGGGCGAGCGCGGTGTGGACCTGGTGATCGACCCGGACTGCCGCCTCGACGACAGCCCCCTGCCCAGCACCGACCTGCTCACGGTGGTCGGGAACCTGGTCGACAACGCCCTGGAGGCGGTCGCCGGCACCGCCCCGCCCCGCCGGGTCCGGGTCCTGGTCGGCGCGGACGACGACCAGCTGGTGGTCCGGGTCGCCGACACCGGCCCGGGGCTGGACCCGGAGCGGGTGGCGGACGCGTTCCGCCGTGGCTGGTCCACCAAGAGCGCCGGCCGGGGGCTGGGCCTGGCCCTGGTCGGGCAGGTGGTCCGCCGGCACGGCGGCAGCTCCGACGTCGGCCGCACCGAGGACGGGGAGACCGTCTTCACCGTCCGGCTGCCGATCCCGAGGGAGCCGCGATGAGCGAGCGGATCGACCGGCACCGCGCGGTGGAGCCGCGGGCCGGCGGAGTGCCGGCATGAACGACATCCGGGTGCTGGTGGTGGAGGACGAGCCGCTGCTGGCCGAGGCGCACAAGGCGTACACCGAGCGGGTGCCGGGCTTCGTGGTGGTCGGGGTGGCGCACACCGCGCGGGAGGCGATGGCGGCGCTGCGGCACCGCGGTGGCGCGGACGTCGACCTGGTGCTGCTCGACTTCCGCCTGCCCGACCTGCCCGGGCTGGACGTCTGCCGGGCGCTGCGGGCCGCCGGCAGCAGCATCGACGTGCTCGCCGTGACCTCGGCACGGGACCTGGCGGTGGTCCGCACCGCGGTCTCCCTCGGCGTCACCCACTACCTGCTCAAGCCGTTCACCTTCGCCGCGTTCCGCGACAAGCTGGAGCGGTACGCCGAGTACCGGCGGCAGGCGCTCGCCGAGGGCGAGGTGGCCGCCCAGCACCAGGTGGACCGGATGTTCGCCACGCTGCGCGGCACGGCCCGGCACACCCTGCCGAAGGGCCTGGACGAGCAGACGCTGAACACCGTGCTGGCCGCGCTGGGCGACGGGGCCGCGCTCTCCGCGACCGAGGTCAGCCAGCGGACCGGCATCTCCCGGGTGACCGCCCGCCGCTACCTGGAATACCTGGTCTCGGCCGACCGGGCGGTCCGGGCCCCCCGGTACGGCACGCCCGGCCGCCCCGAGGTCGAGTACCGGCCGGTGTAGGCGCGGCGGCCCGAACCGGATGGTGCGGTGCGGGTGCGGCCGATAGCGTCGACTTCTCACCCGCTCCGGAGGCCGCCGATGTTTCTCGAGATCCGCACCTACCGGCTGAAGCCCGGCACCGTGGACGAGTTCGTCCGGGTGCTGCGGGACGACGCCGCGCCGCTGCTCGGCCGCTTCGGCATCCGGGTGGTGGCCGCCGGACCGTCCCTGGTTCGCGAGGACGGCCACGAGGAGGCGTACCTGATCCGGGGCTTCCCGTCCCTGGCCGTACGCGACGAGCAGGAGGAGGCGTTCTACGGCAGCGACGCCTGGCGGGACGGCCCGCGTGACGCGATCCTGTCGTGCATCGAGAGCTACCACACGGTGGTGCTGGAGACCTCCGACGCGGCCGGGGACGTGCTCTGCGGCCACCGACCCTGAGCCGCCGGTCGTGCACCGGCTGACGTCGGCCGACCGCGCCGGGCTTCAACTCGCCATCAACGACGTCCGGCTGTGGAAACGACTCATCGAGCGGGCCGGCGTCCCAGTGCACGCAGAGCCCGACCCGCCAGGCCCGGGTCGGGCTCGACCACCGAAGCCCGTCCCGGGTCCGCCGGATCGATCTCCGCGTCCTCGAACCGCTGCTCCAGTGCCTCCAGCCCGTGCCGGTGCCGGAAGGTCTTCTCCGCCTTTGTGATCGGCAGCAGCCAGAGCACCCGGATGTGCCCCTCGGGGAAGGCGCAGACCTCCAGGTCGGGTCCCCAGAGGTACGGCAGGCTGACCAGCACGTGGTCGCAGCGGGACCGGGGCAGCCACGGCTGCCCGATCGGCACGGTGTGTCCGAGGTCGAGAGCGTTGCGCCCGCCGGCGGCGTGGTAGTACGCCGTCATCGTCACCGTCTCGACGTGCCGGTCGGACGGCTCGGCGGCCAGCATGACGAATTCCAAGCCGTGGCCGTCGTGCTGCGTGGCGTCCCACAGTCCGGCCGTGACGTACAGCCAGCCGTACTCCCCTCGGCCCGGCGACAGGCGGAAGACGTGGAAGCGGGGAACCCGACCGTAGATCGGGCCGGCGGCCGGCGGCAGCACCTCCACCATGCGGGTGGGGAACTGGTTCCGCAGGTGCTCACGCAGGTGTACGGCCGAGGGCGCCAGCTCATGATCCATTGGCCGATCCTGCCACCCCTGCCAAACGCCCGCGATCGCGCGGCTCAGGCCGGCGGGGGCAGGTCGGTCAGCGCCTGCCTGATCTCCTGCCGTACCCGGTCCAGCGGCCAGGAGGCGATCTCGGGCAGGGGGTGCCGCTCGCGCAGCCGGCGCACCGCCGCCAGGCCGACCAGGTAGCCGCAGCGCTTCGGCAGGTCGCCGGCGAGCGGCGAGTCCCGCATGAGGAAGTACGCGGCGTGGTGCGCCGGATCGGTGGCGTCCAGGTCGGCGGTGATCCGGTGCACGATCTCCGGCCACCGCCGCCGGCACTCGTCGAGCCAGGACCGCTGCCCGGGCCGGCCGAACCACAGGTAGTCCTCGTCCGGGCGGCCGGCATCGAGTTCCGCCGAGACCTGGGTGGCCAGCCCCTCGGTGAGCAGGCCGTTCGCCACCCCGTGGTCGGGCCAGTCGCGGATCCCGGCGAGCCGGTCGTGGACGACGTGCGCCGCCTCGTGGAGCACGAGCAGCCGGTCGTCGCCGGGCGGGCCGAGCTCCTCCACCGCCAGGAAGAGGGCGTACCGACCGTCGAGGGCGTCGGCCCAGCCGTTGGCCCGGTGCAGCCCGACCAGCACCACGCATTCCACCGGGTCGTCGGGGTCCGACCAGCCGAGCGCGTCGCAGACGGCGGCCACCCCGTCGGGCAGCAGCGCCCGTACCGCCTCGGCGCGGGCGGCGAGGTCGCCGGTCCGGTCGCGGAGCCCGAGCAGCGTGCCGGGGAGGTCCTCGGCACCGGTCCACTCCCCGTCCCGGTCGAGCCACCGGAAGATGTCGTGGTGCCGGCCCAGGTAGCGGGACCGCCACCGCTCGGGCCAGCCCGCCGCCGGCGTCCCCGCGCACTCGTCGAGGCAGGCGAGGAAGTCCGGCACCAGGTCGCGTACCCGCAGCAGCTCGGTCGATGGCATCCCCCCATGCTGCCCGGCGGCCGCGGCCGCGCTGCCCCGTCCGCCCGCAAGATCGCATTCAATCCTGGAAGTTTCCTGGAAGTAGTGGCCTCACCGCCGGCGCGAGGCCACTACTTCCCTGATCGAGCGCGATCCCGCCACGAGCGCGAATTCCGGGAGCGGGGATCGCGCGGCGGGACGGGTCAGCTGACGTTGGCCGGGCCGAGGACGCTCTTCAGGTCGCCCATCAGCGCGGTGGTGGCCGCGACCCGGAACGGGCCGAGCCGCAGCGTGGTGGTCTTGCCGCCGTTGAGCAGCTTGACGTGCACCTCGGTGTCGCCGGGGTGCAGCACCAGGGTCTCCTTGAGCTTCTCCACCAGCGGCGGGGTGCACCGGTGCACCGGGATGGTGAGGGTGACCGGCTTGTTCGCCGGGTTGCTGCTGATGTCCGGCATGGACATGTCCATCGCCATGATCCGCGGGATGTCGTCGCGCCGGTCGACCCGCCCCTTGACCACCACGATGGCGTCCTCGGCGATGTACTGGCCGATCACCTCGTAGGTGTTGGGGAAGAAGAGCGTCTCGACCCCACCGGCCAGGTCCTCCAGGGTGGCCGAGGCCCAGGCGCGGCCCTGCTTGGTGACCCGGCGCTGCACGCCGGAGAGGATGCCGGCCAGGGTGACCACCGCGCCGTCGGGCACCGTGCCCTCCTCGGAGAGCGCGGTGATGGTGCAGTCGGCCGCGGCGCCGAGCACGTGCTCCAGGCCGAACAGCGGGTGGTCGGAGACGTACAGGCCGAGCATCTCGCGCTCGAAGGCGAGCTTGTCGCGCTTGTCCCACTCCCCCTCGGCGATGGTCGGCATGACCGTGGTGCTGCCGCCGGTGTCGCTGTCGCCGAAGCCGGCGCCGAAGAGGTCGTACTGGCCGACCGCCTCCTTGCGCTTGACGTCGGCGTACGCGTCGATCGCGTCGGCGTGCACCGCCAGCAGGCCCTTGCGCGGGTGACCCATCGAGTCGAACGCCCCGGCCTTGATCAGCGATTCGATGGTCTTCTTGTTGCAGACCACCGCGTCCACCTTGGACAGGAAGTCGTAGAAGTCGGCGTAGGCGCCCTTGTCCTCCCGGCACCGCATGATCGAGGTGACCACGTTCGCGCCAACGTTGCGGATGGCCGCCAGGCCGAACCGGATGTCCTTCCCGACCGGGGTGAACGGGCCGGCCGAGGTGTTCACGTCGGGCGGCAGCACCTGGATGCCCATCCGGCGGCACTCGGACAGATAGAGCGCCATCTTGTCCTTGTCGTCGCCGACGGAGGTGAGCAGCGCCGCCATGTACTCGGCCGGGTAGTGCGCCTTGAGGTACGCCGTCCAGTAGGAGACCAGGCCGTACGCGGCCGAGTGCGCCTTGTTGAAGGCGTAGCCGGCGAACGGGACGAGGACGTCCCAGACGGCCTGGATGGCCTCGTCGGAGTAGCCGCGTTCGCGGCAGCCGTCCCGGAACGGGATGAACTCCTTGTCGAGGATCTCCTTCTTCTTCTTGCCCATCGCCCGGCGCAGCAGGTCGGCCTGGCCGAGGCTGTAGCCCGCGAGGATCTGCGCGGCGCGCTGCACCTGCTCCTGGTAGACGATCAGGCCGTAGGTGGGCGCGAGGATCTCGCGCAGCGGCTCCTCCAGCTCCGGGTGGATCGGGGTGATCTCCTGGAGGTTGTTCTTGCGCAGCGCGTAGTTGGTGTGCGAGTCGACGCCCATCGGGCCGGGCCGGTAGAGCGCCAGCACGGCGGAGATGTCCTCGAAGTTGTCCGGCTTCATCAGCCGCAGCAGCGAGCGCATCGGCCCGCCGTCGAGCTGGAACACGCCCAGGGTGTCACCGCGGGCGAGCAGTTCATAGGCGGCCTTGTCGTCCAGCGGCAGGGCCAGCAGATCCAGTTCCTTGTCGTGGTTGAGCTGGATGTTCTTGACCGCGTCGTCGATGATCGTCAGGTTCCGCAGGCCGAGGAAATCCATCTTCAGCAGCCCGAGCGACTCGCAGGTCGGGTAGTCGAACTGCGTGATGATCACGCCGTCGGAGTCGCGCCGCATCAGCGGGATGTGCTCGATGATCGGCTCGGCGGACATGATCACGCCGGCCGCGTGCACGCCGGTCTGCCGGATCAGCCCCTCGATGCCCTTCGCGGTCTCGATGACCTTCTTGACGTCCGGGTCGGACTCGTAGAGGCCGCGGATCTCGCCGGCCTCGGCGTAGCGCGGGTGCTTCGGGTCGAAGATGCCGGACAGCGGGATGTCCTTGCCCATCACCGCCGGGGGCATCGCCTTGGTGATCCGGTCGCCCACCGCGTACGGGTAGCCGAGCACCCGGGCCGAGTCCTTGATCGCGGCCTTGGCCTTGATCGTGCCGAAGGTGGCGATCTGCGCGACCTTGTCCTCGCCCCACTTGTCGGTGACGTACCGGATCACCTCACCGCGCCGGCGCTCGTCGAAGTCGATGTCGACATCCGGCATGGAGACCCGCTCGGGGTTGAGGAACCGTTCGAAGATCAGGCCGTGCGGGATCGGGTCCAGGTCGGTGATGCCCAGCGCGTACGCGACCAGCGAGCCGGCGGCGGAGCCACGACCCGGACCCACGGCGATGCCCTGGCTCTTCGCCCACTGGATGAAGTCGGCGACCACGAGGAAGTACGACGGGAAGCCCATCTGGATGATGACGCCCAGCTCGTACTCCGCCTGGACGACGTGCCCCTCCGGGATGCCGTTCGGGAAGCGGCGCTGCAACCCCGCGAAGGTCTCCTTGCGGAACCAGGACTCCTCGGTCTCGCCGTCCGGGATCGGGAAGCGCGGCATCAGGTTGTGGAACTCGAACATCCCGGCCGGGTCGACCTTCTCGGCGACCAGCAGGGTGTTGCGGCACCCCTGCTGCCAGAGCTCGGACGAGTCGACCGCGCGCATCTGCTCGGCGGACTTCACGAAGTAGCCGCCGCCCTCGAACCGGAACCGGTTGGGGTCGGCGATGTTGCTGCCGGTCTGCACGCAGAGCAGCACGTCGTGCGCCTCGGCCTGGGCCTCGTGCGTGTAGTGCGAGTCGTTGGTGACCACCGGCGGGATGTCGAGCTTGCGGGCGATGGTGGTCAGGTCCTCCCGGACCCGCTTCTCGATGGAGAGACCATGGTCCATGATCTCCAGGAAGTAGTTGTCCTTGCCGAAGATGTCCTGGTAGGCGGCGGCGACCTTGAGCGCCTCGTCGAACTGGCCGAGCCGCAGCCGGGTCTGCACCGCGCCGGAGGGGCAGCCGGTGGTGGCCATGATGCCCTCGGCGTGCTCGGCGATGAGCTCCATGTCCATCCGGGGCCACTTGACGTAGTGGCCCTCCATCGAGGCGCGCGAGTTGAGCCTGAACAGGTTGTGCAGGCCGGTCCGGTTCGCCGCCCACATGGTCATGTGGGTGATCGCGCCGTTACCGGAGACGTCGTCGCTCTTCTGCTCGGGGCGACCCCACTTGACCCGCTGCTTGTGGAAGCGCGACTCCGGCGCCACGTACGCCTCGACCCCGAGGATCGGCTTGACCCCGGCGGCCGTGGCCTGCTTGTAGAAGTCGTTCGCGCCGTGCATGTTGCCGTGGTCGGTGATCGCGACCGCCGGCATGCCGAGCCGCGCGGCCTCGGCGAAGAGATCCTTGAGCCGGGCCGCGCCGTCGAGCATCGAGTACTCGGTGTGCACGTGCAGATGCGCGAACGAATCGGCCATGCGTGGCGCCCCCCGGCGGTTGGATCTTGATGGTCGGAGCCGACCGGCACCTACCCTACCGAGGTCCCCCGACGCCCTCCACCGTCCGCGCCGGGGGTGGTCCGGGTCTCTCCGCGTGATGCTGCACGTCGCACGACGGTGTAATGGAAACCAATAGTGTGTGCCACACGGTATAGTGCGACTCATGGTTAGCGAGGACGTCCTCCGGACCCATCTTCAGGAGTTACGGCGCGGCACCGTGGTGGTCGCCAGCCTGGTCACCCTGCGGCGCCCCGACTACGGGTACGCGCTGCTGCAGCGGCTGGGCGCGCACGGCTTCCCGGTCGACGCGAACACGCTGTATCCCCTGCTCCGGCGGCTGGAGGAGCAGGGGCTGCTGACCAGCGAGTGGAACACCGAGGAGAGCCGGCCGCGCAAGTTCTACCGCACCAGCACCGACGGCGAGGCGGTGCTGCGCCGTCTGCTCGACGACCTCGCCGCCGTGCAGACCTCCGTCAACGCGCTGATCGAAGGAGCGGACCGATGACCACGCTGACCGACCGCTACGTCGCCGCCACCCTGCGCACGGTCCCGGCTCCACGCCGCCCCGAGATCGCGACCGAGCTGCGCGCGTCCATCGAGGACATGATCGACGGGCGCGTCGACGCCGGCCAGCACCGCGGCACCGCCGAGCGCGAGGTGCTCACCGAGCTGGGCAACCCCGAGCAGCTCGCCGCCCGCTACACCGACCGCCGGTTGCAGCTCATCGGCCCGCGCTTCTTCCTGGTCTGGTGGCGCCTGCTCCGGCTGCTGCTCAGCTTCGCCCCGGCCGTCGCCGGCGTGGTGACCGGGGTGACCAGGGCGACCGTCGGCGGCGATCCCGGCGCGGCCATTGGGGCCGGGGTCGTCGCCGCCCTGCAGACGGCGGTGCAGACCGCGTTCTGGATCACCCTCGTCTTCGCGGTCGCCGAACGGCTGAACCCGCCGCTGAAGCTGCCCGAGTGGCACGTCGACCACCTGCCCGAGGCCCCCGGGGAGCGGCAGGTGACCCTGGTCGACTTCTGCGGCTCGGTCACGTTCCTGGTGCTCGCCATCGGGTTCCTGCCCTGGCAGCACTTCCAGCCCTGGCTCTCCGGTGACGGCTCCCGGCTGCCGATCATCGACCCGGCACTGTGGAGCTTCTGGCTGCCGGTGCTGGCCGCGGTGCTGGTCGGCACCATCGGCCTGGAGATCGCGAAGTACCGGTCGGGGCGGTGGACCTGGCCGCTGGTCGGGGTCAAGGTGGTGCTCGACCTCGCGTTCGCGGTGCCGGTCGCCGGGCTGCTCCTCACCGACCGGCTGCTCAACCCCGACCTGGTCCAGCGGTTCGCGTGGCTCCGCGAGGGCGGCGCGCAGACCGTGGCCCGGGTGGCCGTCGTGGTCATCGCCGGCATCACCGTCTGGGGCCTCGTCGACAGCGCCGTCAAGGCGCGGCGGGCGGCCGCCTGACGCGGCCCCGGCCCGGCGCGCACGGGGGCGCCGGG
>NZ_JBSGJR010000048.1:0-21594 GCF_053605645.1 Micromonospora sp. NPDC003776 | reverse complement strand
GTCGCGTCCCACCCGTCGCCCCAGCCAGTCGCAGGCCAGGTCGAACTCCTCGGGACGCTGCAGGATGACCAGGTCGACCTCGGCGCGACGCAGCGGACTCGACGATCTCCAGGCGGGCGTCCGGCCAGTCCTGGGTGAGCCGCCAGGCGATGTCCGGCGGCCCGCTGACGTCCAGGCGCCCCTGCACGAGCACCCCGGGGGTCCCGGCGAGCTTGCCGGCGTCGCGCAGCAGCTGCCCGTCGGGCATGAATCCGAGGTTGCTCCAGTAGTGGGTGACGATCCGGACTAAGGCCGCGCGGAACACCGGGTCGGCGTAGCGGGGGTCGGCCTTGAATCCGCCGGCGAGGGAGACGTGCACGTCCTCCCACGCGCACCAGTCCAGCTCCGCCCGCTCCCGCACGGCCGGGTCCGGGTCGTTGACCAGCCGGGCGTACGCGGTGGGCAGGTCGCCGTCCCGGTCGGCCTCGGGCACGCCGTCGCGGAAGCGGGCCCACTCCTGCGGGAAGATCCGCCCCATGTCCCGGGTCACCCAGTCGATCTCCCGGCGGGTGTTGGCGACCACGCTGAACAGCGCCAGCGCGGTGACCCGGTCCGGGTGCCGCTGGGCGTACGCGAGGGACAGCGAGGAGCCCCAGGAGGCGCCGCAGAGCAGCCAGCGGTCGATGCCCAGGTGCGCGCGCAGCCGTTCCATGTCGGCCAGCAGGTGTGCGGTGGTGTTCACCGACAGGTCCACCGCCGGGTCGCTGGCGTGCGGGGTGCTGCGGCCGCAGCCGCGCTGGTCGAACAGGACGACCCGGTAGGCGGCCGGGTCGAACAGCCGCCGCCAGAACGGGGCGGCGCCGGAGCCGGGGCCGCCGTGCACGACCAGGGCCGGCCGCCCGTCCGGGTTGCCGCAGGTCTCCCAGTAGATCCGCTGGCCGTCGCCGACGTCGAGCAGGCCGTGGGCGTACGGCTCGATCGGTGGATACATCAGGACCCTCCCCGTCCACGAGATACAACAGCGCTGTTACATTAGCGGACGTGACCGCCACACCCGAGCGCGAGGCCCTCGGCACCCTGCTGCGCCACGTCCTGGAGCTGCTCGACGGTGACGTCGCCGCCGTGTACGCCGACCTGGAGCTGGCCGACTACCGGCCCCGCTTCTCACCCCTGGTGCGGGTGCTGCTGGCCGACGGGCCGCTGGCCATCCGCGACCTGGCCGCCCGGGTCGGCGTCACCCACTCCGCGGCCAGCCAGACCGTCGCCCAGATGAGCCGTGCCGGCCTGGTCACCCTCAGCCCCGGCGCGGACGCCCGTCAACGCATCGTCACCCTCACCGAGCGGGCCCACACGCTGCGGCCGGTCATCGAGGCCGAGTGGGCGGCCACCACCACCGCGATGCGGGCGCTCGACGCCGAACTGCCCGTGCCGCTGGCCGACGAGCTGTACGCGGTCCTCGCGGCGCTGCGCCGCCGCCGGCTGCGCGACCGGATCACCGACACCGGCCTCGCCCCCGGTCCCCGGCCGGCGGCCGGCTGACCGGCGGGTGCACCCGCCGGTGGCGGTAATGCCCGGATAGCCTTCCGGGCATGACTATGCGCCCGATCCGCATCATCGGCGACCCCGTGCTGCGCACCCCCTGCGAGCCGGTCACCAGCTTCGACGCCGACCTGCGCGCGCTCGTGCAGGACCTGATGGACACCCTGCTGGGCGCGCCCGGCCGGGCCGGGGTGGCAGCGCCGCAGATCGGGGTGAACGCGCAGGTGTTCGTCTACGACGCCGACGGCCACCGGGGCCACCTGGTCAACCCGACGCTGGAGCTGTCCGAGGAGGTGCAGGACGACGAGGAGGGCTGCCTGTCCATTCCCGGGCTGTACTTCCCGACGCCCCGGGCGATGCGGGCCACCGCGCACGGCTTCGACCAGCACGGCGAGCCCCTGACCATCTCCGGCCGGGGCTTCCTCGCCCGCGCCCTGCAGCACGAGACCGACCACCTGCGCGGCCGCCTCTACGTCGACACGCTGCGGGGGGACACCCGCCGCCGGGCGCTGCGGGAGATCCGCGCCGGCCGGTTCCACTCGCCCAGCCGCGGCCTGTGACGCGTGGCGGGGGTGGCCGCAGCACCGGCCACCCCCGCGTCAGGACCGCGGTGTCACTTCGGCGGCGGGGCCACCAGGCAGGTCGCGGTCGAGGTGTTGCCGGCGTCGTCCACGCCCGTGATCACCGCGTCGCCGCGCAGCGTCACCTTGTAGTCGATGTCGCCGGTGCCGTCCTTGACCCGGGACTGCGCGCCCGGCGCCTGCACCAGCTTGATCTTGGTGCCGGCGGGGAACGGGCCGAACTTCACCGATGGGTCGGCGGCGTCAGAGATGTACACGTCCACGGCGGTGTCGACGATGTCGGTGGCGGTCAGCTGGTAGAACCCGTCCGGGTTGTACGAGCCGGGGGTGTTGTCGCCGCTGGGGTTGTTCGTCGGCACGCACCGGGTGGTCGGGGCGGTGGTGTCGACCACCCGCATCACCGCGGTGTCGGTGCCGGTGTTGCCGGCCGCGTCGGTGGCGGTGCAGGTGACCGTGGTGGCGCCCAGCGGGAACGTGCTGCCCGGCGGCGGCGCGCAGGTCGGGGTGAGCGGCCCGTCGACGTTGTCGGTCGCACTGGCCGGGTAGTTGATCACCGCGCCGGCGGGGCCGGTCGCCTCGACGGTCCGGTCGTCGACGACCACGGTCGGCGGGGTGACGTCGTTGACCTTCACGCTGATCCGCTCGACGAACGCGGGGCCGCCGGAGAGGCCGTTGAGCAGGAAGTCCACCGTGCAGTACAGGGTGGCGCCCTGGGCGGCGTCGGCGGCGACCGTGATGGTCTCGGCGAACGGCACGTCGCTGCCGCTGCGCCGGGTCTTCGACGCGGCGTCGAAGCTCACCGACAGGCCCGGGTCGCAGGAGGTCACGCTCGGGGTGACGGTGACGTCGAGGTCGTGCAGCCCGGACAGGATCGCCGCGGTGACGGTGTCCGGGGAGCTGCCGACCACCTGGCCGCCGGTCGCGCCGGCCACGGCGGTGGCCTGGCCGAGGGCGTCCAGGCCGCCACCTGCGCCGCTGACGTTGACCGCCAGGACGCGGGCGTCGTCGGCCTGCAGGGCGGCGGTGGCCTGGGCCAGGGTGTGCCCGGCGCTCGGGTCGTGGCTGGGGGCGTCGCCGACCAGCACCACGATCCGGCTGCTGCCCGTGCGGTAGGCGATCGCGCCGTCGGAGACCTGGTACAGGGCGTTCACCCAGGCCTCCGGGACGTCACCGCCGCCGTCGGCGGTCAGCCCGTTCACCGCGCTCTGCAGCGCGGTCGCGTCGTCGGTGAGGCCCTGCCGGACCCGGAACAGCTCCGCGCCGTCGCCCTCGTCCCGGTAGGAGGCGACCGCGAACTCGGCGCTCGGCTGCGCCCCGCGCACGTTGTTGATCACCTGTTGCAGGTTGGTCCGTACGTTGGCGATCGCCGGGCCCATGCTGCCGGTGGTGTCGACCAGCAGCACCACGTCCGGGTTCGGCGGGATCGGCGGGGTCGAGACGACCTTGCTGATCCCGATGGTGGTGCCGGGGTCACTGGTCCGGTCGACGGTGGCCGGGTCGACGCCCGGCGCGGCCCAGGCCGGTGTCGCCATCGCGGTGGCCATCGCGGTCACGGCGGCGACGGTCACCGCCGCTCTTCGCGCCTGGGGTGTCGCGGTGAAACCCATCGTGTCTCCTTCGGCTCCGCCGCGCCCGCCCCGGGCGCGGCCTCGAAGGCAGACGCTAGGGGCTCGGCCGGCCCGGCCCGGTCCGACACAAGCCCAGCTCACGGTCGGCTTCCCGACCCAGCGTGGCGGCTGGACAGGGTAACGACACCCGGACGGGCGTTCAGCGGCGGCGGTGCAGCCCGCACTCGGTGAACTCGGCGACCCGGGTGAAACCGAGCCGCTCGTAGAGGCGTACGGCGGCGGTGTTGTCGGCGCGGACGTTGAGCGTCACGTGGTCGACGGTGTCGCGCAGCCGGGCGCAGAGCGCGGCCACCGCGGCGGCGGCCAGGCCCCGCCCACGCATCCGCGGGTGGGTGGTGACGTTGCCCAGGGCGGCCACCCGCCAGGTGGGGGACCAGACGTGCACCCCGGCGACGGCCACCAGCTCGCCGTCGGCGCGGATGCCCACGTACTGGCCGGTGTCGAGCATCCGCGGGTCGAACCAGTTCCCCGGGTAGGCGGCGGTGTAGAGGGCGTGCAGCGCCGGCAGGTCGGCGCGGTCGAGCACCTGCCCGGCGGGGGTGACCCGGGCCAGCCGGTCCGGGTCGGTCAGCGCCATCCGGTGGTGCGCCGCGGCGTCGGTCAGCTCGTACCAGCGGGCGACGGTGGCCTCCAGGCCGGGGGACAGGTGCGCCCACAGCCGGGCGGGCAGCACCGGGGCCGCCTCGCTCAGCAGCGCGGCCAGCTCGTCGGTGCCCTCGGGCGCGGCGAACGCGAGCAGGGTCGGCAGCTCGACGCCGTGGTAGAGCAGGGCCACCTGGTCGTCCCGGCGGTACCAGGAGGTGTACGGCCAGAAGAAGTCGTCCAGGTCACCGAGCTGGTAGGCGTGCAGCACCGGGTCCCGGCCCAGCAGCTTCGCCAGGACGGCCCGGTCGTGTTCGGCGCGTACGGACACCTGAGGATGATCACACAGCGGCGGTCAGCAGCCGCCGGCGCGTCCCGGCTGGTCGGGCAGGTTCTCGTGCGCCCAGCGGGCGAGCGCGTCCAGCGCCGGCAGCAGGGCGGCGCCGCGCTCGGTGAGCTCGTAGCTGACCCCGACCGGCGGGCCCTCGCGCACGGTGCGCGAGACCAGGCCGACCCGGCACAGCTCGCCGAGCCGGTCGGACAGCACCGATTCGCTGATCCCGGGCAGCGCCCGGCCCAGCTCGGCGAAGCCGGCCGGCCCGCCGGCGAGGGTGCCCAGCAGCACCCCGTTCCAGCGCTTGCCGAGGAACGCGAAGGCGCGGGCCAGCCCCTGGTCACACATGCGGGGCTCGCCGCCCACCTCCGGCCTGACTGTCACCCGTCCAGGATACGCGCTACCCTCATCCCGGAAGGCACTACTAAAAAGCTAGCCACTCCCGATGTAGGAGGGGCAACGATTGAGCGAGGGACCCCGGTAATGAGTGACCTGATCACCCTGCACCCCGAGGCGCAGGCCCAGCTGTTCACCGACGCCCGCACCGCCAACACCTTCACCGACGAGCCGGTCAGCGACGAGCAGCTGCGCGCCATCTTCGAACTGGCCAAGTACCCGCCGACAGCCGCCAACACCCAGCCGCTGCGGGTGCTGTTCATCCGCCAGGGGGAGGCCCGCGAGCGGCTCCTGACCCACATGAGCGAAGGCAACCAGGCCAAGACCGCCACCGCGCCCGTCGTCGCCGTCCTCGCCGTCGACACCGACTTCCACGAGTTCATCCCGCGGGTCTTCCCCATCCGCCCCGAAATGCGCGACGGCCTGGCCGCCGACGCCGTGGCCCGCGAGCGGATGGCCCGGTTCAACGCCACCCTGCAGATCGGCTACTGGCTGCTCGCCGTACGCGCCGCCGGCCTGGCCGCCGGCCCGATGGCCGGCTTCGACGCCGACGCCCTCGACAAGGAGTTCTTCGCCGACAGCAGCTGGCGCTCCCTGCTCGTGGTCAACATCGGCAAGCCCGGCCCGGACGCCTGGTTCCCCCGGCTGCCCCGCCTGGACTACGACGACGTCGTCCGGCACGCCTGAGGCAGGCTCAGCCCGCCACCCACTGGTCGTAGCCCAGCTTGCCCACCAGGGCCACCACCACGACCAGCAGCACCACCCGCACGAAGCCGGAGCCGCGCCGCAGCGCCATCCGCGCGCCCAGCGCGGCTCCGGCGACGTTGCACACCGCCATCGCCGCACCCAGCAGCCACCACACGTGCCCGGTCGCCGCGAACACCACCAGCGCACCCAGGTTCGTGCCCGCGTTGACCACCTTCGCCATCGCCGAGGCGTGCACGAAATCCGCCCCCACCAGCGCGGTGAACGCCACCACCAGGAACGTGCCGGTGCCCGGCCCGATCAACCCGTCATACAGGGCGATGCCCAGACCGGCCACCCCGACCGCCGTCACCACCCGCGCCGGCGTGCGCCGCTGCGGCAGGGACAGCACACCCAACCGCGGGCGGGTCAGCACGAACGCCGCCACCGCCAGCAGCACCACCAGCACCACCGGCCGGTACGCGCCCGCCGGCACCGCCCCCGCCAGCGCCGCACCCAACCCCGCCGTCACCACCGCCAGACCCGCCGACGGACCCGCCACCGCCCAGTCCAGCTTCGTCCGCCGGGCATAGGTCGCCGCCGCCGTCGACGTACCGAAGATCGCGGCCAGCTTGTTCGTGCCCAGCGCCGTGGCCACCGGCACCCCCGGCGCGGCCACCAGCAGCGCCGGCAACAGCAGCAGCCCACCGCCACCGACCACCGCGTCCACCCACCCCGCCATGGCGGCCGCGGCCAACAGGGTGCTCAGCGAGACAGGATCCACGGGCGGCCATTCTTCCCACCACCACCGCCCCGACGAGACCGGCTGTGGCCAGCCTCACCACCCCCGGCCGCCGGTCAGCGGCCCCGCCGACGCCGCAGCCACAAGCCGGCCGACGCGACCGCCACGAACACCAGCACCGAACAGACCACCGCCCTGAGCACCCGGCAAGCCTGCCACGCGGACGTAGGGTGTGCAGGTGCGCCTGGCCACCTTCAATCTGTTGCACGGCCGCTCCCTCACCGACGGGCTCGTCGACCCCGACCGGCTCGCCGCCGCCGTCGCCGCGATCGACGCCGACGTACTGGCCCTGCAGGAGGTCGACCGGGACCAGACGCGCAGCGGAAACCTCGACCTCACCGCCATCGCCGCCCGCGCCCTCGGCGCCCCCGAACACCGCTTCGCCGCCGCCGTCGTCGGCACCCCCGGCGAACAGTTCCGCCCCCTCACCCACGACGACGACGGACACGGCGAACCCCTCTACGGCGTCGGCCTGGTCAGCCGCTACCCGGTCCGCTCCTGGCAGGTCACCCGCCTGCGCCCGGCCCCCGTCCGATCCCCGATCTACGTGCCCGGACCCGGCGGGGGACTGGTGCTGCTGCGCGACGAACCCCGCGTCGTGCTCGCCGCCGTACTGGACACCCCGCACGGGCCACTGACCGTCGCCGCCACCCACCTGTCCTTCGTGCCCGGCTGGAACATCCTGCAACTGCGCCGCGTGGTACGCGCCCTGCGGACCCTGCCCGCACCACGGCTGCTGCTCGGCGACCTGAACCTGCCCGCCGGCCCCGCCCACCTGCTGTCCGGCTGGCCACCCCTGGGCCGCCGCCCCACCTACCCGGCCGGGCAACCCCGCGTCCAACTCGACCACATCCTCGCCGACCGGCGGTCCCTCGACCGGCTGCCCCCGGTCACCGCCGTCGACACCCCACTGTCGGTGATCTCCGACCACCGGCCACTGGTCGTCGACCTCGGCTGAACCACCCCTCAGCGCACTCCCAGCCAACCCCCGGGCAGCCCACAGCCGCACCGCTCAGAATCACCCTCACCGCCCCCGCTCCGGCGTTCCCCACCGGCCCCGGCGGCGCCCGTGGTAACGATGGTGCGACGACGGGAGGCACGAGGTGTCCCTCACCGGCATACCACTGCTCGCCCTGGCCACGGCCGCCACCATCGCCGCCGCCTGCGCCACCGCGTACGGCTGGCACCGCGCGCCCCGCACCCGGCTGCTGCTGCGCCCCACCGCCGTCCTGCTCACCGAACTGCTCGTGCTGCTCACCATCGGCCTGGCCGTCAACCGGCACGAGCAGTTCTACACCTCCTGGCACGACCTGCTGCACACCGGCGGCACCACCACCACCGGCCACGACGACCGGCCCGGACAACTCGACCGCTGGCTCGCCCACCGGGCCACCACCGGCGACAACCCGATCACCTTCGACTGGCGCCCCACCGGCTGGCAGAACTGGCACCTGGACACCCCACCCACCGTCGTGGTGCCCGCCGGCTACCTGCGCCACCCCGGCTGGCGCTACCCGGCCGTCCTGGTCGTCGCCGACGACGACCGGTGGAACCCCACCGAAGACGCCGACGCCGCCCGCGCCGCCGCCACCGCCGGCCCCGCCGTCCTGGTGTTCACCCGACCCGCCGCCACCGTCGACCCCGGCGTACTCGCCGGCGCCCTACCCCTGAGCCTCACCCGCGACCTACGCGTCACCGGCCACACCTGGGCCCTGGTCGCCACCACCCGCCGGCGCGCCCTCGCCGACGCCGTCGTGCACACCGCACCCGACCGCTACCCGGCCCTCGCCCTGGTCGACGACACCACCACCGGCACCCGGACCCCACCCGGACCCGCCGACCTGGCCGACCTACCCACCGGCGAAGCCCTCGCCGTCACCGCCACCACCGCCGGGCCCGCCACCAGCAACCCCATCCGGCTCGCCGCCGGCCCCGGCCGCGGCCTGCCCGCCGCCCTGCGCTGGGCCTGCCAGCAGACCCCACCGCCGCTGGCCGCCCCCGCCCCGCTCATCCCACCCCCGCAACGGGCCCGGCACCCGCACCACCACCCACCGGCCATCCCACCCTCGACGGCAGGCACCCATGTCACCCGACAGCATCCCCGCTGAACTCACCGCCGCCGCGCTCGCCGTCGCCGCCGCCGTCCTGCTCGCCGCCACCTGGGACACCGGGCACGGCTGGCGCCGGCACACCGTCCGCGCCACCGCCGCACTGCTGTGCCTCACCACCGCCACCGCCGTCGCACTCGCCTGGGTCAACCGGCAGAGCGCCACCTACACCACCTGGGCCGACCTGTTCGGCCGACCCGACACCGCCACCGCCACCACCGCCACCCCCGACGGCCACCACGGCGGCCGGATCCTCACCGTCACCGTCCCCGGCACCGCCAGCGGCCTCAACCTGCCCATGTACGTCTACCTGCCGGCCGCCTACGACACCCACCCGCAGCAACGCTTCCCCGTCATCGAGGCCCTGCACGGCTACCCCGGCTCACCCGCCGGCTGGCTGCAACTACTCGACGCCCCCGGCCACCTCGACCGGGAAATCGCCGCCGGCCGAATGGCCCCCACCGTCGTGCTGTTCCCCTACCAGACACCCAACACCATGATCGACACCGAATGCGTCAACCTCACCCACGGCCCGCAGAGCGAAACCTTCCTCACCGTCGACGTACCTGCCTGGGCCAAAGCCCACCTGCGGCTGCGCACCGACCGCAACGCCTGGGGCCTGACCGGCCTCTCCGCCGGCGGCTACTGCGCCACCAACCTGCTCCTACGCCACCCCGACCGGTACGCCGCCGCCGCCAGCCTCTCCGGCTACGCCGAACCCGGCCTCACCATCGGCGACGGCACCGAACACACCCTCAACAACGACATCTGGCGACTGCAACACCTGCCCCGCCCCGCCGTCGCCCTCTACCTGTCCTGCGGCCGCGCCGACCACGCCGCGCTGCGCGACACCCGCGCCCTCAGCCAACTCGCCCGCCCCCCGATCACCCTCACCACCAGCTACGTCGACGGGGGCGGCCACAACCCCTCCACCTGGCGAGCCGTCGAAGCACCCGCCTTCGACTGGCTCTCCACCTGGCTCGGCCGCCCCCTCACCACCGGATGACCCGACTCAACCCACCCCGACCGCCCGCTGCGCCGCCCGCACCGCGTTACGGAACAGCATCGCCACCGTCGTCGGACCCACCCCACCGACCCGCGGCGTGATCGCCCCCGCCACCTCCGCGCACCGCTCATCCACATCCGGCAGCAACCGCCGCCCCTCATACCGCACGCCACCGCCCACCACCACCGCACCCGGGCGCACATGCTCCGGCCGCACGATCCCCGGCACCCCCGCCGCCGCCACCAGGATCTCCGCCCGCCGGGTGTACCGCGGCCAGTCCGCCACCCCCGTGTGCACCACCGTCACCGCCGCGTTCGCGCTCGGCCGCTTCTGCGCCAACAACATCGCCAACGGCCGACCCAACGTGGCGCCCCGACCGAGGATCACCACCTCCCGGCCCGCCACCGGCACCCCGTGGAACGCCAGCAACGCCTCGATCCCCGCCGGCGTACACGGCAGGGGACCGGGCAGGCCCAACGCCAACCGGCCCATGTTCACCGGATGCATACCGTCCACGTCCTTGTCCGGATCCAGCACCGACAACGCCCGGTCGTAGTCCAGCTGCCCCGGGATCGGATACTGCACCAGCACCCCGTGCACACCCTTGTCCGCGTTGAAGTCCTTCAGCACCGCGTGCAGATCCGCCTGCGACGCCGACGCCGGCAGATGCACGTGCGGCGACTCGAACCCCAACTCCGCCGCCTGCCGCTGCTTGATCCGGATGTACCCGGCGCTCGCGTCGTCGTCACCCACCAGCACCGTCGCCAAACCCGGCGTCACCCCCGCCGCGCGCAACGCCGCCACCTGATCCGCGACCTCCGCCAACACCTGCTGCGCCACCGGACCGCCCGGCAGCAGCCGAGCCGTCGTATCCGAAGAAGACATGCCACACCTCGCCCGCGGAGGCCCAGGCGGTCGACCCCCGCGACGAAGCTCCCCGATGGTTGCTGCCATCCCCGTGCCGCCAGTCGCGTCCGCCTCAGCCTGCCACACCACGAGACGCGATCACATCCGCCACCGCCTGCCACCCCGGCAACGCCGCCAGCACACCGTCCGCCCGGCGCCGCCGGTCCGCCACCGACGCCACCCCCAGATCCGCCACCGCCGCCTCGAACGCCGGCCGCAACACCCGCTCCCGCCCCGGCGCGTCCACCGCCAGGATCGCGTGACACCGCGCGTACGTCACCACGATCCAGAACATCGCCTCCCGGTGCGCGCCCGCCCGGACCAGCTCCGCGCCGCCGTCCACCACCACCGGCCGCCCCGCCGCCGTCACATCCGCGCTGAACGGAAACCGGGTACGCGCCACCGCGGCCGCCTCGTCGAACGTCACCGCCAACCCGGCCAGATGCTCCCGCACCCGCGCCGCACCCACCCCACCGCCGTCCAACGTGGCCAGCAACTCCGGATACCGGTCGGCCATCCCGTACGCCGCCAGCACCTCCCGCGCCCGCACGTACCGCCGCCGCACCGTCGGATCGCGCAACCCCGCCACCATCGGCAGCAACGCCAGCACCGACGTCGGGAACACCCACCCCAGCACCTGCTCGTGCAGCGGCGCGCCCCCGTCCAGCCGCCGCAACCCCACCTCGATCCGCCGACGCACCCCCGCGCAGCGCCGCCGCACCCACACCGGATCCGCGTACCCCGCCGACACCCGCTCCCGGATCGCCGCCAGCCGTCCCGTCGGATCCACGATCACCGTGTCGGTGCGGAAGAACGGCGCGAACACCCACGACCCGAGCACATCCGCCGGCCCGCCCAGCTCGTCCCAGGTGACCGTGCTGACCTCCAGCAGCACCCCCCGGTGCCGGAACTTGCCCACCTTTGCCGCCGGGCCCTCGCGCACCAGCAGCACATCCACGTCCGACGACGCCGGCAGCACCGCATCCTCCGGCAGACCCACCGTCGAACCGCTGAAGAACGCCCCCTGGATCCCCGCGTCCCGCCCGGCCCGCTCGCGCACCCAGTCGACCGCCACCGCCCGCGCCACACCGACCCGCATCCCGCCGATCGTGCCACCGGGCAGCCCGGGAAACCGGTCAACTTCCGCCCAACAGATCGGCCAGGGCCCGGTTGGTCCGGTTGGACCGCACCGCCGCCCGCTGCTGACCGGCCGTCACCTCGATGTACGTCTGCGACGACGCCAACGACGCGTGCCCCAGCAACCGCATGATCTCCGCCGCGCTCGCCCCGTCCTCCGCCAACCGGGTCGCGAAGGTGTGCCGCAACGCGTGCAGCCGCGCGCCCTTCGGCACCCGGTCACCGATGCCCGCCCGCCGGTAGCAGGACTCCACCAGATACTGCAGGCCACCCCGGCGCAGTGGCTCACCGTGCCGGTCGACCAGCAGCGGCGAGTCCGGACGTACGCTGCGCGCGCCGAAGCGCCGGCGCCGGCTGTCCAGGTAGTCCGCCACGGCACGGTCCACGCCCGCCTCGATCGGCACGGTCCGCGGCCGTCCACCCTTGCCGGCCACGTCCACCCGCCGCTCGCCGGCCCGACCGGCGACGGCCGACACCCGCAGCGCCAACAGTTCGGACAGGCGCAGCCCGGCGCAGAGCGCGAGGGCCAGCACGGCCAGGTCGCGTTCCGGCCACGGGTCGCGCTGCCGGCCCGCCTCGCGGGCCACCGCGGCGAGCAGCTCCTCCGGGGTGTCCTCGCCGCGCAGCGGCTTGGGGCGGGGGAGCGGGGTGCGCGGCCGACCCACCGCCGGCATCGGGTTGCCGGGTACGACGCCCTCGGCGACGAGGAAGGTGAAGAAGCTGTTCCAGGTGGACCAGGCACGGTGGACGGAGGCGGCGGCGCGGGGCGCGGCGAACCGGGCGAATGCCGTGCGCATGACCCGGGGGGAGAGGGCGGTGACCGGCACCTGGTCGAGGGGGAGGGGAGTGGGGTCGTCGGGGCCGGTGAGCGCCGCGACGCTGGTCAGGTCCCGCCGGTAGGCCGCGAGGGTGTGCGGGGAGGGCTTGCGGGTGGCCCGGTCGGTGAGGAACTCCTCGATCAACCGGCCTACCGATTCGCCCGTTTTGTCATGCATAAGGGATATTATGCATGATTTTCGCGTTCTGGTCATGCCGGGTCGCAGGGGAGCGGGCACATCCGGTGCAATGAGCGGCGTGATCACCCTGCGCCCCGTTGTCGAGGTGCCGGCCGACGACCCGACCAGAACCTGGCCCGCACCCGCGTCGAGAACCCAACGGTGGCTCACCCTGCACGCCGGCTGCCCGCCGGAGGAGGTCGAACTGTTCCTCGCCGCCGTCGCCGCCCACATCGACGTCGCACCGCCCGCCGGTCGGGACGAGGTGGTGGACGGCCTGCTCCGGGAAGAGTCGCTGCTCGTCGCCGGCGGACTGCGGATGGACGACAGCGACACCGGGGCGAGCGTGTCGCCGGGCTGCTGCGCGGGCCTGGAGGAGTGGCGGGAGTGGACGTCGGCCCTGGACGGCGGCGCGCCCTGGCTGGGTCACGACCCGGGACCACAGGTCGAGGCACAGGGCGACCTGCTGCGCGTGTGGCAGCACGGCGGACCGCAGCGGCACGGCCCGTACGTCGAGCTGAGCCGGCCGCACCTGGCGCAACTGCTGACCCGTGCCCAGGCCGACCTGTCCGGCTTTCTCGCCCGGCTCGACGCGTGGGCACACGAGGCCGGCCTGGGCGCGCGCGGGGCGGACCTCGTCGCCGCCATCGACCGCGACTTCGGGATCACCGCCCCGCTGCGGCTGCCCGGAGGAGGGCTCCGCCCCGTCAACTTTACATAATGTAGATTATCGAATCTCCGGAGCGGGCTCGAGCGGGACCGGGAAGTGGCCCTCGGCCATTCGCACAGGGCTGCCGTCGCGCAGCCGGAAACAGGCGGATGTTCCGACATCGCCTCCAAACGGCCGGGCGACGTACGCCGCCCGTACGGCGATCAGGTTTACGCTCTAGGCATGGACCCCGTCCGCTCCGTGCGCAACGCACGGGCACTCTATGAGGGCCGGCCTGGTCGCCGGGCCGTCGTGGTCGCAGACCTCGACCAGATGCGGGGCCCCACCAGCGGAGTGATCGAACTTCCCCACCGACTGTTCTGGCAGCCGGACCGCCACGTCAATCTCGACGCCCCTGGCCTGCTCGCCTGGATGTACGAGACGGTGCTCACCGAAGCGGTTCACCCTGACGAACTGCACACCTGGCTACACGGACCTACGCTCGTTCGGCTGTGGTCTCAGCTGTACCTGCCCAGGGGCGTACGTCGCGCCTGGGAGGACCGCCACCCCGTGCTGCGCTCCCGGGGCGTCGCCGCCTGATGCCGGCCCCGGATCCCTTTCAGCTCGACGTCACCCGTATCGCTCTCGCCGCGGCCCGCCAACACGGTTTCGCGCTCGCCGGCGGTCAAGCCCTCATCGCCCATGGCATCGGCGCCCGACCCACCGAGGACATCGACCTGTTCACGGATGTAACCGGCGGCGTCACGGCGGCAGCCAGGCTGGTCTGTGACACCCTGGTCGACGCTGGCCTCGACGTCGAAACGATCCCGGATCCCACAGAACTCGACGACATCTTCTACGGATTCGATCAGGACATGACGGAATTCGAGGTCCGCCGAGGCGCCCAAGCCGTCCGACTACAGCTCGTGCGCTTCGCGCGCACCAACAGCCCGGTCCTTCTCGACATCGGCCCCGTGCTGCACCTCGACGACGTGATCGGCACCAAGGTGGCGGCCATGATCACCCGCGCGCAACCGCGCGACTACATCGACGTCGCCGCCGTCCTCGACCGCTACAGCCGTGAGGATCTGATCAGCCTCGGTCGCCGTGCGGACCCCGCCCTGGCTGACGACGAGGTCCGCGAAGCCATGCAACGCCTCGACCGGTTACCCGACGCGGTATTCGCCCTCTACCGCCTCACCCCGGATCAGATCCGCGGAATCCACCGCGCCTTCGCCGACTGGCCTCGATAACCAGGATGGCGACGTCGTCTTGACGATCGGCACAGACGGACAGCGAGGGATGCTCTTCGGCTCCGGAGGATGCCCCTCTCCCCCGGTCCGCGCCGGCACATGATCATTACGCGGCTCGGCGCACCTGCCGGGCGACGAACCGGGTCGGCGGGTGGGCGATCGCGTCCTGGGCGGCGACCAGTTGCAGCTCGCGGGTGCCCGCGGTGAGGGTCGCCTCGTAGATGGCGAAGATGGCGTTGGTGGTCCGCTCCAGGGCGGTCTGGGGCGAGCCGGTGGTGCGCAGGTGGGCCAGGTACAGCGCGGCGGTGACGTCCCCGCCGCCGTTCGGGCTGATCGGCAGCAGCGGCGTGGTGACGGCCCAGGCGCCCTCGTCGGACACGGCCACCACCTCCAGCGATCCCTGCGGCACGTCGCCGTGCAGGACGCTGGTGACCAGCACGTGCCGGGGGCCGGTCGCCCGTACGACGTCGACGGCGGCGAGCAGGTCGTCGAGGGTGTTCGTGGTGCGGCCGGCCAGGAACTCCAGTTCGAACTGGTTGGGCGTGACGATGTCCGCGCGCGGCACGACGGTGTCGCGCAGGTACTCCGGGATGCCGGGGCGGACGAACATGCCGCGGCCGACGTCGCCCATGACCGGGTCGCAGCAGTAGACGGCCTCGGGGTTGAGTGCCTTGACCCGGTCGACGGCGTCGAGGATCACCGCGCCCATCGCCGGGTCGCCCTGGTAGCCGGAGAGGATCGCGTCGGCGTCGCCGAGGACGCCGCGGTCCTCGATGCCGGTGATCACGTCGGCGACGTCGGCCGGGGCGAGCAGCGGGCCGCGCCAGGCGCCGTACCCGGTGTGGTTGGAAAAGTGCACGGTGAGTACCGGCCAGATCTCGTGCCCGAGCCGTTGCAGCGGGAAGGCGGCGGCGGAGTTGCCGACGTAGCCGTAGGCGACCGAGGACTGGATGGACAGGATCTTCACCCGGTCATCGTCGCATCCGTCGTGGCGGCTGGTGGTGGCCGGTCAGGTGTCGGTGCGCAGCCGGGCGTGCAGGTGCATGTCGTGCCAGCCGTCGGTGTGCCGGGCGGCGCCGCGGTGGGTGCCCTCGGCGTGGAGGCCGGCGCGGTGGGCGACCCGGCAGGAGGCCGGGTTGGCGGTGGAGTGGCGCAGCCAGATCCGGTGCAGGGCGGCCTGGTGGAAGCTCCAGGTGGTGAGGGCGGTGAGGGCGCGGGCGGCGACGTGGTGGCCGCGGGCGGTGGGCAGCACCCAGTACGACACCTCCCCCTGCGCCTCGGTGAGGTCGATGTGGCGCAGGCTGATCTGGCCGAGGACGCCGGTGGGGTCGGTGATGGCCCAGCCGGCGGCGGTCTCGGCGTGCCAGCGGTGTGGCCAGGCGGTGAGCCAGGCGTGGGCCTCGTCGTCGGTCATGGTGCGGCAGTGCCAGCGGCGAATGTCCGGGTCGGTGTAGGCGGCGCGGACGGCGGGCAGGTCGTCGGGTTGCCAGGGGCGTAGGAGCAGGTCGCCGGCGGGGATGTCGGGTTGGGTCCGGTGGGCGAGGTGGCCGGGGGTCAGGGCGGGGGTGGTGAGCAGCGGCATGGGGTGATCCTGCCGGAGGGACGCGGGGTCGTGGTGGGGTGACGGTGGGTGTGGGGGTGACCGTTCGGCTCAGGGTTTCGACCGTCGGGCGCGCGGTGGGTTTGCCCGATGCGTGGGGTGTGGGCATGTGGCGGGAGTTACCGCCTTCTTTTTCCGGAGAGGAAGCAAGGATGCTTTCCGCACTCGATCGTCGGCACACCGTCGCGCCGCCGGGGTACAGCCGTTGGCTGATTCCACCGGCGGCGTTGGCGATTCATCTGTGTATCGGGCAGGTCTACGCGACCAGCGTGTACAAGAACTCTCTGATCGCGCACTTCGGTGCGAGCCAGACGGCGATCGGGGTCATCTTCAGCATCGCGATCGTGATGCTGGGGTTGTCGGCCGCGGTGGCGGGCACGTGGGTGGAGGCGAACGGGCCGCGCAAGGCGATGTTCGTCTCGGCGTGTTTCTGGGCGGCGGGTTTCCTGGTGGGGGCGTTGGGGATCGCGACCCGGCAGCTGTGGCTGCTGTATCTCGGGTACGGGGTGCTGGGCGGGATCGGTCTGGGGATCGGGTACATCTCCCCCGTCTCGACGTTGATCAAGTGGTTTCCGGACCGGCCGGGGCTGGCGACGGGTTTGGCGATCATGGGGTTCGGGGGTGGGGCGATGGTGGCCTCTCCCCTGTCGCGGCAGTTGCTGTCGTACTACGACGCGGGGTATGACCCGGCGAATGCGGGGTCGACGGCGTCGGGGTCGGCGCTGGTGTGGTTGTTCGTGACGTTGGGCGTCGGCTATTTCCTGATCATGATGTTCGGGGTGTTCAACGTGCGGGTGCCGGCGGCGGACTGGCGGCCTGCGGGGTTCGACCCGGCGCGGGTGGCCGCGAAGCCGCTGGTGACGACGGCGAACGTGTCGGCGGCGAACGCGGTGAAGACGCGGTCGTTCTGGCTGCTGTGGGTGGTGTTGTTCTGCAATGTGACGGCGGGGATCGGGATCCTGGAGCAGGCGAGTCCGATGATCCAGGACTTCTTCCGGGACAACGGGACCTCGGCGGTGTCGGTGGCGGCGGCCGGTGGGTTCGTGGGGTTGCTGTCGCTGTTCAACATGGCGGGGCGGTTCGTGTGGTCCTCGACCTCGGATCTGATCGGCCGTAAGCCGATGTACATGACCTATCTGGGTGTCGGGATGGTGCTGTACGTGCTGCTGGCCGTCGTCGGGCACACCGCGACGGCGTTGTTCGTGCTGCTGGCGTGCGTCATCCTGTCGTTCTACGGCGGCGGCTTCTCGACGGTGCCGGCGTACCTGCGGGATCTGTTCGGCGCGTTCCAGGTGGGCGCGATCCACGGCCGGCTGTTGACGGCGTGGTCGGCGGCCGGCGTGGCCGGGCCGCTGATCGTGAACGGGTTCCTGGACGCGCAGGGCAAGCCGGGCACGTTGACGGCGGCGGCGTACCGGCCGGCGTTGTTCACGATGGTCGGGGTCCTGGCGGTCGGGTTCGTCGCGAACCTGTTGATCCGGCCGGTGCCGGAGCGGTTCCACGAGCCGGTGTCGGGCCGGGACGTGGCGGAGGGTGCGGAGCCGGTGGCGGCGGAAGGGAGCGCGCGGTGAACGAGATGGGTCACGGGCAGCGGGTCCGGCTGGTGGTGTCGTGGCTGGTCGTGTCGGCGCTGCTCGGTTACGGGGTGGTGCAGACGGTGATCACGGCGGCGAAGTTGTTCACCCACTGACGAGCGGGTGTCACGACACGGCCCGGGGGTGCGCGTCTCCCCCGGGCCGTGTCGTGCTCAGAGGCCGCCGGCGATACGCAGGACAGCGCCGGTGGTGTAGGAGGCGTCGGGGCCGAGGAGGAAGGCGATGGCGCCGGCGATCTCGTCGGGTTCGCCTGCGCGGCCGAGCGGGATGCGGCCGGCGGCGCTGTCGGGGCGGTCGGGTATGCCGGAGAGGGCGTGGATGTCGGTGCGGATGATGCCGGGGGCGACGGCGTTGACCCGGATGCCGCGGGGGGCGAGTTCCTTGGCGAGGCCGACGGTGAGGGTGTCGGTGGCGGCTTTCACGGCGGCGTAGTGGATGTATTCGCCGGGGCTACCAAGGGTGGCGGCGGCCGAGGAGACGTTGACGATGGCGCCGCCGTCGCTCATCCGGCGGGCGGCCTGCTGGGCGCAGAGGACGTAGCCGATGAGGTTGACGTCGACGACCTGACGCAGGTCGTCGAGGCGCAGGTCGGTGAAGGGGCCGATCGGGCTGGTGATGCCGGCGTTGTTGACCAGGCCGGTCAGCGGGCCGAGGTCGGCGGCGGCGTCGAAGAGGCGCTGCACCTGGTCGGGGTCGGTGGTGTCGGCGGGGACGGCGACGCCGCGGCGGCCGGCGGCCTGGATGTCGGCGAGGACGGCCTGGGCGGCGGAGTGGTCGCGGTGGTAGCCGATGGCGACGTCATGGCCGGCGGCGGCGAGCCGGCGGGCGGTGGCGGCGCCGATGCCGCGGCTACCGCCGGTGATGATGGTGACGGAGGTCAATGCCTACTCCCCTGCCCTGGTGGTGTCGGGGACGTTACCGTGACCGGCGCGGGAACGTCGCCGAGAGGACGGTCACACATGACACGGGCGTTGGTGCTGGGTGGTGGTGGGGTGACCGGCGTGGCCTGGGAGTTGGGGCTGCTGGCGGGCCTGGCGCAGCGGGGGGTGGACGTGACCGGGGCGGACCTTTTGGTGGGGACGTCGGCCGGCTCGGTGGTGGGGGCGCAGATCTGTTCCGGGGCGCCCGTGGCGGATTTGTACGCGGCGCAACTGCGGCCGCCGCGCGGTGAGCTGGCGGCCCGGTTGGGGGCGGGGGTGCTGCTGCGCTGGGCGTGGGCGGGCGCTCGGGGCAGGGACGAGGTGCGGGCGCGAGCGCGGGTCGGGGCGATGGCGTTGGCGGCGCGTACCGGGTCGGAGGCGTCGCGGCGGGCGGTGCTGGAGTCGCGGTTGCCGGTGCGCGAGTGGCCGGCGCGGCGGCTGCTGGTCACGGCGGTGGACGCGGCCTCGGGTGAGTTCGTGGTGTTCGACGCCGCCAGCGGGGTGTCGTTGGTGGACGCGGTGGGGGCCAGTTGCGCGGTGCCCGGGGTGTGGCCGCCGGTGACGATCGGGGACCGCCGGTACGTCGATGGTGGGGTGCGCTCGTCGGTGAACGCCGACCTGGCGCGGGGGGCCGACGCGGTGGTGGTGTTGGCGCCGGTGTCGTCGGGGTTCGGGCCGATGCCGCGGCTGTCGGCGCAGGTGGCGGCGTTACGGGCGGCGGGTTCGCGGGTGGCGGTGGTGTCACCGGACCGGGCGGCGCGGGCGGCGATCGGGCGCAACGTGCTGGATCCGGCGCGGCGGGCGGCCTCGGCGCGGGCGGGGTTCGCGCAGGCGGCGGCGGTGGCCGGTGAGGTGGCGGCGGTGTGGGGCTGATCGCCTAGGCTCACCGGGTCGGGCTCGGCGGGCGGAGGTACGCGGTGGCGGTGGGTGTCGGTGACCTGGTCGAGGATTTCACGCTGCCGGACGAGACGGGCACGCCACGGCGGTTGTCGGAGTTCCTGGCGGCGGGGCCGGTGGTGCTGTTCTTCTACCCGGCGGCGATGACCCGGGGCTGCACGGCGGAGAGTTGCCACTTCCGGGACCTGGCCGCGGAGTTCGCGGCGGTCGGCGCGCAGCGGGTGGGGATCAGCCGGGATCCGGTGGCGCGGCAGGCGGAGTTCTCCCGCCGGCACGGGTTCGACTATCCGCTGCTGTCGGACGTCGACGGTGCGGTGGCGGCGGCGTTCGGGGTGCGGCGGCGGTTGCCGTTGGGGGCGTTGAGCACGCGCCGGATGACGTTCGTGATCGGTGCGGACCGGCGGGTGCTGGCGGTGGTGCACAGCGAGCTGAGCATGACCGAGCACGCCGACGCGGCGTTGCGCGCCCTGGGGGGTTGATCTTCCGGTTGTCGCAGCCGGCTGGTATCAAGGCTGCAATCAAACGTGTGTACGGAAGAGGGCGTGATGGCGGGCCAGGGTTTGTCCACTGACGAGGTGCAGGGGATCCGGGAGGCGTTGGCGGCGGGCCGCAAGCCGAAGGTGGTGTTCACGGCGGCGGCCGGGCAGATGGCCGGTCAGCTCGGGCAGGTGGTGGAGTTGACCGACCCGGAGGCGTCCGAGGAGTTCGTGGTGGTGCGGTTCGGCCGCGACGAGTTGCCCTTCTCCCCCACCGACGTAGCGATCGCGCCGCGGGGGGCGGGGCATAAGGCGGCGGAGCCGAAGCCGGAGCCGGTCGAGCCGGAGCCGGTGGCGGCGGAGCCGGAGTTCGTGTTGGACACGCCGCGGGTGCCGGCGCCGCGTCGGGAGGAGCCGAAGGTGGAGCAGCAGCAGGTGGAGGTGAAGCCGGCGAAGCGGGCGGTGAAGGCGGCGAAGCCGAAGAGCCCGGCCGGGCTGACCGTCACGTTGGCGTACGCCGAGGGCGAGTGGACGGTGGCGGCGCAGCAGGGCGCGAAGGCCCTGGCGAAGCCGTACGTGGTGAAGCCGGCGGAGGCGCTGCGGATGGTGGCGCTGGTGGACGTGCCGGGGGTGCAGGAGGCGGTGGAGCAGATCCTGGCCGCGGAGCGGGCGGAGGCGGAGCAGCAGGCGGAGAAGCTGCGCGCCGAGCTGGCGGAGATCGAGGCGCGGCTGGCGGAGCTGCGGGAGGCCCGCTGAGCGGTAAATGTCTCGGCCGCGGCGTGGGGGCCTGGTACGGTTCCCCGGCGTCCTCGACGAGACCGGGAGGGAGGTGAGCGCCATGGCACGTGCGACTGTCATGCGCTCCCGCCCGACCGTGAGGACGTCGGGTTCTTGAAGCCGGGAGCGCACCGCTTCCTGGAAGGACCTGCATGACCGATCTGGTCATCCGCCCGCTCGTCGCGGGCGAGGAACATGTTTTCGACTCTCTTTCGGACCCGGGGCTGGTCGGGCGGGCCGTGCTCGGCGAGACGTACGCCGAGGGTGGCTACCGGCCGGAGTGGACCTGGGTGGCCCTGCGTGACGGGGTGGTGGTGGCGCGGGCCGCCTGGTGGGCCGGGCCGGAGGACGCGGCGCCGCTGGCGTTGGACTGGTTCGACTTCACCGACCCGGACGCCGGGGTGGCGCTGTTGCGGGCGGCGCCGCTGCACGCGGAGTATTCGCTGCTGCTGCCCCACGGCTGGCGCGACGATCCGCTGGTCGCGGCGCAGGGGCAGGCCCGGATCGACGCGGCGACGGCCGCCGGCATGCGGGTGCTGGTCGAACGGTACCGGTACCGGTGGACGCCGCAGTGCGGCCTGCCGGCGCGGCCCGGCCGGCTGGAGTTCCGGCCCGAGCCGGACGACGCGGTGATCCTGGACGTGCTGCGCCGCGATGCTCGTCACTCGGACGTCGGCGAGCAGGAAGGATTCGCCCGGGTCCTCGGTGGGTCCGCCGAAGTCGATGCCGGCCAGCTCACGGACCACGCTG